>JAHDEO010000091.1:0-16386 GCA_020628725.1 Saprospiraceae bacterium | reverse complement strand
AAGGTTAGGATAATTTGTTGCCGTTTCATGCGAATGGATTGGCAGGTAACAATTTTGAATGTTGAATGAATGAATTTTGAATAATGCAAGTGCTGAATTAAAAACTAATTTTGAATAAATTGCTATGATGCCATTCTTTGCAAAAGATTAATTATCAATATCTTATTTATTCAAAATTCAAAATTCACTCATTCAAAATTAACATAAACCGACCTGTTATGATTTTCGTAATAATACGAATATTTTTATAAATATTTTTTTCTCATCTAAAAATATCGTACCAAGATAAGGCAGTTTTTTGACAGGACATTATTTTTGCTGTTAAAATTGGTATAAAACTTACATTTGCTGTTTAGTTCATAGTTGGAAGTTCATAGTTCATGGTTTAATACGAAAAATATCTCGCGTAATAACTATGAACTATGAACTCTCAACTATGAACTTACTTAAATGCCTCTATTCACATCAAATGCCTCCAAGTAATCTGCCACTCTACGCAGGAATGAACCGCCCAAGAAACCATCCACTACACGATGATCGTAGGAAAGAGAAAGGAACATCATTTGACGTACTGCAATCACATCACCATATTCTGTTTCGATTACAGCAGGTTTCTTACGTATTGCTCCGGTAGCCATGATAGCCACTTGCGGCTGATTAATAATCGGCGTACCCATGACATTTCCAAATGTACCGACATTGGTAAGGGTGAACGTACCACCCTGTATTTCATCGGGTTTGAGCTTGTTGGCACGGGCGCGGGTAGCGTAGTCATTGACCGATTTGGCAATACCGAGCAAGCTCAAATGGTCGGCATTTTTGATGACAGGGACAATCAGATTGCCACTTGGCAAAGCTGCTGCCATACCGATATTAATGTTCTTTTTTCGGAGAATTTTATCACCGTCCACAGAGACATTTATCATCGGAAAATCGGTGATTGCTTTCGCTACTGCTTCCACAAAAATAGGTGTAAAAGTAATTTTTTCACCGTATTTCTCTTGGAATTGCTTTTTGATTTTATTGCGCCAGTTGACCAGATTGGTCACGTCTGCCTCGACGAATGACGTAACGTGAGGAGAGGTATGTTTGGAGCGCACCATATGTTCCGAAATGAGTTTTCTCATACGGTCCATGTCGATGATTTCTACATCACCACCTACACTCGGCGAGGCACTAATCGGCGCAGCCGAAGCACTCAGCATCGTAGGTGCAGCCACCGTTTGCGGGATTGGTGCAGCAATAGCAGCGGGAGCAGCAGTGCGCCCGTTGATGTAGCTGAGCATATCTTTTTTCGTCACTCGTCCATCGCGTCCTGTGCCGGGGATAGTTTCGAGTTCAGACATCGTGATGCCTTCTTTTTGAGCGATATTTTTAACCAATGGCGAATAGAAACGACTTGCCGTAATGACTGCTGCTGTCGCAACAGCAGGCGCATGGTGTTGACCATTCGTTTGTACGACGGGTGTAGGCGCAGGAGCAGCAGCGGGTGCTTCATGTACTACCTCCGCAACAGCAGGTGTAGGCGCAGTTTGGACAGCTTCGCCCTCTGTGCTAATCACCGCAATCACCTCTCCAACCGCTACAACATCACCTTCCTGATATTTGATTTCTGCCAATACGCCATCTACAGGCGAAGGCACTTCGGTATCTACTTTGTCGGTAGCGATTTCGAGAACGGTTTCGTCCATTTCGATGGTATCGCCGACGGCTTTGTTCCATTTGAGGATGGTTGCCTCCATGATACTTTCACCCATTTTGGGCATGACTAAATCTACTGTTGCCATATATTATAATTTCAAGTACAAGACGTAATGTAGCACGGTCTGTAGACCGTGTTTGATTTTTTGCAAAGCAAAAAATAGTTGCGGTCTACAGACCGCGTTACATATTTCCGCAAAAATAGGGGAATTATTCGGGCTTTCGTAATTCAAGATTCGTTTATTGCGAAAATTCGTTTTTTCAATCCATTTAGTATGAATGAACGAATTACGAATCGCGAGTTACGAATTTACGAAGTAAATTAAGCGTAAGATTGCTCGTGAGTTGGATGTTTCTCATACGATATTTGGTGAGGGTGAGTTTTTTTGTGATGATTTCTTGTCGACTGCCTACGGCTGTCCATATGGTTCCAACGGGTTTGTCGGGTGTGCCACCATCCGGTCCGGCGATGCCTGATACTGCAATTGCGTAATCCACACCAAGCGTATCCAATGCACCCGTGACCATTTCTCTAACCGTTTCTTCGCTGACTGCCCCATGCGCTTTGAGCGTTTCGGAATTGACATTCAATAAATTGGTTTTCAATTGATTGGAATACGCTACTACAGAACCGCCAAAGTAAGCAGAACTACCGGGGATAGAAGTTATTTTATGGGCAATGTAGCCGCCTGTACAACTCTCCGCCGTACCGAGCATCGCCCCTTTTTCTTTCAATATTCGACCTAATACCTCTTCAAGCGTTTCGGTTTCTTCACCAAAAACAAATTCAGGAATGAGGGTGTGAATTTCGGCTTTCTTCTCATCCAGAATTTGATTCAAAGCCGTTTCGTCATCGCCTGTAGCGGTGAGGCGCAGGCGGACGATACCGAGATTGGGCAGATAGGCAAGTTTGATGAAATCGGGTAGGCTTTCCTCAAAGTTTTCCAAGCGTTGTGCAATGACCGATTCGCCTGTACCAGCCGTTAAAATCGTGCGATGTACGATTGGTCGTAGTTTCGCGTTGTTACGTAGTCGCGGGAGTACGCGCTCGCTCACGAGATGCTTCATTTCATATGGTACACCAGGCATGGATACGTAGATGGTGTTGTCTTTTTGCATCCACATACCGGGGGCAGTGCCCATGTCATTCAGAAGAATTTCAGCATTAGCGGGCATATAACATTGCTCACGATGTGCAGGTGTAAGCGTGAAACTCCGCTTTTCAAAGTAGGCAGCGATACGGTTGTAGGTAGCCTCATGAAAGGCAAGTTCGACGCCGAGAAATTCAGCAAGCACCTTCTTGGTGATGTCGTCTTTGGTTGGTCCCAACCCACCTGTAAGCAGCACAAGGTCAGCAGATTGTCCGGCTTTCAATGCCTCTAGTATGGCTTCGCGAGTGTCGCTGACGCTCCTCATCTCAGCTACTCGGACACCCGACATGTTGAGTTGTTGAGCTATCCAAGCCGAGTTGGTGTCTAAGATTTGACCGATGAGGATTTCGTCACCAATAGTGATGATTTGCGCTTTCATTTTACAATGCTTAAATGATGAAATGCTTAAATGCTACAATAATTTTGACCGCAATAATACAAAAAGGTAAGAAAAATGTTTATAATAGTTCTCTATGGGATGTTTTAACTAAGTTATACTCATCCGGTAGCGAAAAATTGATATTTGCGATACCGCAAAAATACTTTAAATTTAATCCTAAATTTAAAGTATCAACTTATATTTTTTTCGTCATAACGAATGAAGTTTATCCCGATAATTATCAGGAAAGTTTAAGATGAAGTTTTAATAAATATATTTGAAATTAATATTTTCTATTGTTACAAAATAACTTTATAATAATTCATCCTAAACTTTTTCCACTAAACTTTAATTTATAAATCGAATCTATTTGTTTCACACAAAATAAGTATAAAGACTACTTTTGAGTTTAATTTGTATCAAATCTCTCTAATTTAAACTTAAACTTATTCTTAAACTTAGACTTAAAATATTTCTACCATGCCCATCAGAATGGAAGAAGACCCCCGTTACAGAGACCAAAATAATGACAGAAATCAACCACCACGAGATCCGCGACAACCACGCAATCCCGGCGGTGGAGGCGGTAATATCGGCGGCTTCTTGCCTATACTACTCATGGGATTGATGCGAAATCCTAAAATGCTAATGATAGTGTTGGCTATCGGGGCGTTTCTCTATCTCGGCGGCTTTTTTGGCGGCGGAGGCGGCGGCGGTGGCTTCACCGATAATACCAATAATCCGAATAATTATGTAGATGATGGCGGCGGTACGATTGTTTCGCCTTTCAGCATGGGCGGTATTTTGGACGAAAAAGTGTACGACAAAGAATTGGTCTACGCTGCACTTGCCGATAATAAGAAGAATCCATTGCCGGAGCGCGTTTCATTGGAAAATTACGCGCCAAAACGACTCAACCAAGGCAGACAAGGCTCATGTGTAGGCTGGTCGAGTGCCTATGCTGCACAGACGATTCAGTATGCCAAAGCCTATGATGCGGATCCGAATAGAATAGCATTTAGTCCGTCGTATTTGTATAATCAAATTGCCTTACGTGGCTGTCAGGGGACGTATATTCACGAGGCAGTGAAGGTCATGGAGTCGCGTGGTACTATACCTATGGAGTATTTTCCTTATGACGAGCGCAGTTGTAGCAAGCAGCCGAGTCGTGCCGAGCAACAAGAAGCCTACAAGTACAGAATCAAAGGACATAATCGCTTGAGTGTTGACCATAATCGTTATAAAACTGATTTGCTGGCGGTCAAACAACACCTTGCAGCAGGTACGCCCGTGATTATCGGAATGCAGGTTGGTGGTACGTTTATGGCAGGTATGCGCGGACGCGAAGTTTGGCAACCTACTCAAGGTGATTACAATATGCGCGGCTTCGGTGGACACGCGATGTGTGTGATTGGTTATGATGATTATAAAGATGGCGGCGCATTTCAGATTATGAATAGTTGGGGTCCTGAATGGGGCAAAAACGGCATCGGCTGGGTGAAATACAAAGATTTTGAGTATTTCAACAAAGAGGCTTACGGCTTACACCCAATGGGCGATGCAGTGGATAAAAATTCAAAGGTTTTTGCTGCCGGATTTGGTTTGGTAGACCAATCGACGAATCGAAATATTACATTGGAGCGTAGAGGTCCGAATCTCTTTGGTACGGTGCGTCCTGTACGTCCGGGCGATAAGTTTAAGGTGGAATTTGCGAACACGATTGCTTGTTACGCTTACATATTTGGTCAAGAGACGGATGGTTCGAGTTATGTGCTTTTCCCTTACACGAAGAAGCACTCGCCATATTGCGGTATCACAGGTACGCGCGTATTCCCACGCGATTACAACCTGACGCCTGATAATATTGGCAATAAAGATTATATCGCTGTCATCGTGACCAAACAACCAATTGATTACGATAGAGCTAATGCGCTTATCAATCAAACACCGGGGAATTCTTATTTAGATAAGGTGACTCGCGCCTTCGGTAGTGAGCTTGTGCAAGATGCCGATTTTACAACTGCGGAAGGGAATATTATTTTCCAAGCACAGTCGGATAAGAATGTGGCGGCGTTTGTGATTGAGGTGGATAAGCGGTAAGGGGAATTAGATTTTAGATAAAATATTGAGAGCCGTACAAGTGTGAACTTGTGCGGCTTTTTTATTTCATCAAACAAAAAAAGGCGAATGACAAACACGGTTTGCCATTCACCCTATAACTAAACACATTTAACAATTCCAAAATTAAAGTGGGAAAACAGATTTTTGCGAAGCAAAATTCAATCAAAAATCAAAAATCACTCAATCAAAAATCTCACATCCACAATTTTCCCCGCCACTGCGGTAGCGGCTGCTGTCAAGGGGCTGGCTAATATCGTTCTCGCACCCGGACCTTGTCTGCCCTCAAAGTTACGATTTGAAGTTGAAACGCAGTACTCTCCGGCAGGAATTTTATCCTCATTCATGCCTAAACATGCCGAACAGCCGGGTTCGCGTAGTTCAAATCCCGCTTCGAGCAAGATTTTGTCCAAGCCTTCGCGTTTGGCTTGGGCTTCTACCTGCTTGGAGCCGGGAACGACCATAACATTTACATTGTCTGCCTTGCGTTTTCCCTTGACAAAATTTGCGACTAAACGCAAGTCCTCAATCCGCGAATTGGTACAACTACCGATAAAAACATAATTCACTTGCTTTCCAATCAAACTTCCACCAGCTTCCAAAGCCATGTAATTCAATGATTTTTTCAGATTTTTTGCATTTTCTGCTCCCGCAAAAGTAGGGATATTTTCAGAAATTCGGATGCCCATACCCGGATTTGTGCCATACGTTAACATTGGCTCAATATCCTCAGCTTTGAAGTGATATTCTTTATCGAATACTGCATCTTCGTCGCTTTTCAAAGTACGCCAATGTGCGACTGCCGCCTCGTATGCGTCGTCTTTCGGAGCAAATTTTCTTCCTTTAATATATGCAAAAGTTACATCGTCGGGCGCAATAATGCCACCGCGTGCGCCCATTTCTATGCTCATATTGCAGATGGTCATTCGCGCCTCCATCGAAAGGCTGCGAATGGCACTTCCCGCATATTCCACAAAATAACCCGTACCGCCACCCGTCGTCAATTTTGAGATGATATACAGAATAATATCTTTCGACAAAACACCTTTTTGCAACTCCCCATCCACGGTAATCCGCATCGTTTTCGGCTTCGGTTGAATGAGACATTGCGTAGCCATCACCTGTTCAATCTGACTCGTACCAATCCCAAATGCCACACATCCGAACGCACCATGCGTAGAAGTATGGCTATCTCCACAAACAATCGTCATGCCCGGCTTGGTGATACCCAATTCCGGTCCGATGACATGCACAATCCCTTGATATTCATGTCCTAAACCGTAGAGTTCAAGCCCATGCTTATCACAATTCTCAATCAGCGTATCCACCTGATGACGCGAGAGTTTTTCTTGTATGGGCAAATGTTGATTTTTCGTGGGTACATTATGGTCAGCCGTAGCGACTATTTTTTCTTTTCTAAATAAGGGCAAACCCCGCGCCTCCAATCCCGCAAATGCCTGCGGACTCGTCACTTCATGTATAAAATGACGGTCAATATACATCACTTGCGAACCACTCTCCAGCGTCTTAACGACGTGTGCATCCCATATTTTATCGAATAATGTATTCAAAATCTTTGATTTTGGTCGGCAGTTAATCAGTCCGCTGTCCGCCGCTATTACGCAAAACCGTTTCACGTTAGACTGCGGACAGCGGACTGACAAACTGCGGACTAAATTACGCTCTTACCGCTACCAATCTATTAGACAGTAACACCTGCAAATCCACCTCATCCACTTCCTTCTTCTTATCTGCCAATTTCAAAAAATCAATATAAATCAAATCCAATTGGTCTTTCGTCAGATTGTAGCCAACCTCCTTTGCACGATACGCGAGCGCAGCACGCCCGCTACGTGCAGTCAGCACAATCGCCGATTGGTCAACACCAACATCCAATGGATTGATAATTTCATAAGTTTCCCGCTTCTTAATCACGCCGTCTTGGTGAATACCCGATGAATGTGCGAAAGCATTTGCTCCGACAATCGCTTTGTTCGGTTGTACGGGAACGCCCATTTTATCAGACACCAATTCGCTCATATATTTGAGCATTTTTGTATTGATATTTGTCTCAAAATTAAGCGTAGCTTGTTGGCGCATAATCATCACGACTTCTTCGAGAGAGGTATTTCCGGCGCGTTCGCCGACACCATTAATGGTACATTCTATCTGCCGCGCACCATTTTGAACTCCGGCAATAGAGTTGGCAGTTGCCAAGCCCAAGTCGTTGTGACAGTGCGTAGAAAGTATCGCTTTTTCTATGCCTTTTACATTCTCTTTCAGGTACTTAATCTTGCGCCCGTACTCATCCGGCAGACAATAACCTGTTGTATCAGGAATATTCAAAACCGTCGCCCCTGCCTTAATCACTGCCTCCATGACTCGCGCCAGATATTCATTGTCGGTGCGCCCCGCATCTTCAGCATAAAATTCCACATCTTCTACATATCGCTTGGCATATTTTACCGCCGCAACTGCACGTTCAATGATTTCCTCACGATTGCTGCGAAATTTATATTTGATATGCGAATCAGACGTACCAATACCCGTATGTATACGCGGACGCTTGGCATAACGCAAGGCATCTGCCGCCACGTCAATATCCTTTTGTACCGAGCGTGTCAGTCCACAAACGGTTACGTCCTTGACCATTTTGGCAATCACCTCCACACTCTCAAAATCACCCGGACTTGAAATCGGAAAACCCGCCTCAATCACATCTACACCGAGTCGTTCAAGTTCTCGCGCGATTTCAACTTTTTGTCGCGTATTCAATTTGCAACCGGGTACTTGCTCGCCGTCGCGCAAAGTTGTATCAAAAATATATATTCTTTTGTCGCTCATTTTGTTACTTTTTATTCAGATAAACACCTATGTTTGTTCCTCGCTTTGGTAAATTTGTTGTTGTATTGATATTTGTATTATTGTTAATTTTGTTTGAGCGAATAATTCAAATGTAATCGCACAGCCTTAACGCTGAACTTTCGATAAAGTTAGTTGTATCTTTATTGAAATTGTCCTTTAATTAAAAACATATTACAGCGTCCATATAAAAAGCAAAAGGTTCAACCTTTTGATAATCAGTTAAATAAAAATGTTTTGTTACAATGCCAAAGCAGCAGACAGATTATCTGATAGAATTAATTCGTACATTGACTAAGGCGGAAAAGCGACATTTTCGGCTCTTGGTCAAGCGCAATCAGGCGAATGAGGAATTACTTTTTTTGCAATTATTTGACCTTTTGGACAAACAAAAAAGGTACGACGAAGCCTTGATTTTACGAAAAATACCAGCTATAAAAAAGCGTCAATTATCCAACCTGAAAGCACACCTTTATAAGCAATTACTGCTTTCTCTCCGGCTGCTTTATCGTCCACATAATACGGATATGGAAATTCGTGAACGGCTCGACTATGCGCGAGTGCTGTACAATAAAGGTCTGTATCGACAAAGCCTTGAAATACTCGATAAAGCCAAAATTGCTGCTCAAAATGCTCGCCTTAATGCACTCGCTCTAGAGATTTTAGGTTTTGAAAAACTTATTGAAGGTCAATATATTACACGTAGTATCGACACTCGCGCCGAGACACTCGCACAGGAATCGAGGGAACAAAGTATGCAGATTTCCCGTACCCATGAATTTTCAAATTTATCGCTTCAATTATATGGTTTGTATTTGAAAATGGGCTTGGTACGTACACAGGAGGAAAAGGATTTTGTGCATGATTTTTTCCAGAAAAGATTGCCTAAACACGACCTGCGTGAATTGGGTTTTTACGAAAAACTCTACCTCTATCAAGCCTATGATTGGTACTCACTGATGAATCAGGATATTCACCTGTACTATAAATATGCACGACTTTGGGTAGAGTTATTTGATGAATATCCTGAAATGGTGAATTTGCAGACACCACTGTTTTTGAAGGGTTTACACAATCTTTTAAATTCACTATTTATGGCGGGGCGGTACGATAGATTTATGGAGGTTTTGGAGCGATTGGAGCGTTTTGAATTGAAGAATAGCGACAAACCTGCGAATAATGTGGAGGGCTTATTTTATTTGTTTAAATACATTCATCGAATTAATCTACATTTTATTGCAGGGACTTTTTCGGAAGGAACGGCTGTTATTCCCGATTTGGATAAATTACTAAATGAGAACCCTTATAATTGGGATACCCACCGAATTTTGGTATTTCGATACAAGATAGCCTCTATGTATTTCGGAGCAGGTGAAAATGAACGCGCGATTGATTATTTGAATGAAATTATTAATCAAAAACAACCTGATTTTCGGGAAGATACACAGTGTTTTGCGCGTATTTTGAACCTGTTGGCACATGTTGAATTGGGCAATGAAACGCTTGTTACTTATCAAGTGAAATCGGTTTATCGCTTTCTAAATAAGATGAAAGACCTGCACCAAGTACAGCGCGAAATTTTGAAATTCCTCCGAAAATTACCGCAAATTTATGAGTATGAATTGAAGGATGAAATGATAAAATTAAGAGATAGCCTCAAGCAATTGGAAGATCATCCATATGAGAAGCGTCCGTTTGTTTATTTGGATATTATCTCTTGGTTGGAGAGTAAAATTGAGGGGCGGACGGTTCAAGAGGTGATTCGGGATAAGTTTCTAAAGAGAAATAATTTTCGTCCGTAATATGAGAACAAGTTGTGTACAACTTGAAAATTCCAAAAAAACAAATTCCAAATTCCAATTCAAATGTATTTTCAGTTATACTTCATTGGAATTTGTTAACGTTCGCGATTTATCTGCAACTCGAGTTACTTATTGTCATTTTCAAAACTATTTCCTGCCAACATTTTTGCCTATCTTGCAGCCGAGTTGAAAATCCCAAGCACCAAATCCCAAATTTCAATTTGTCTTCTCTAATAACTTATTGGAATTTGGCAAAGTGCGGCGTAATGCCTCCGATTCACGCTTGCGTTCTACAAGCATTTGGAATTTGGTGCTTGGAATTTGGAATTTCCCAGTTTATGCAAAAAATTGCTGTCTTTCCCGGTTCGTTTGACCCGATTACACGCGGGCATGTTGCGCTCGTGAAGCGTGCCTTGCCGTTATTCGATAAAATCATAGTGGCTATCGGGGTCAATTCACAGAAAAAATACTTATTTCCGCTCGAACAGCGCAAAGCGTGGATAAATGCTACATTTGCCGATGAACCAAAGGTAGAAGTCGCACATTTCGAGAAATTGACGGCGCATTTTTGCGAAAAAGTTGGTGCAAAATATATACTACGCGGACTCCGCAATGCCTCCGATTTTGATTATGAAAAAACGATTTCCCAACTCAATGCCGCTGTTAGCGAAGGACTCGAAACGGTTTTCTTGATTAGCGAACCGCAATACTCACACATTAGCTCGACGATAGTTCGGGAGATTATTAAAGGAGGAGGCGATGTGGCGCAGTTTGTGCCGGAGGAAGTTATTTTAACGTAACTCGGACATTCCTGTCCGAAGTTTCATGGATATTACATTTAGAAAATAATTTATACAAAAAATAAAATAAAATCGGACAGAAATGTCCGAGTTACGATTATGTCAAACGCATTTCACACACCACCCGTAGCCATGAACGAACCCGTATTGAGCTACGCACCGGGCAGCCCCGAACGTGCCGAATTGAAGGCAACCCTGAAACAAATGAAGAAAGAAAAAGTCAAAATTCCGATGCACATCAACGGCAAGTCTGTTGAGACAAAGGACTTGGTGTCTATACATCCGCCACATGAGGTGAAGCATACTTTGGGACATTATTGCAAAGGCGGTAGCAAGCATGTCAAGGAGGCGATTAATGCTGCACTTGCCGCGCAAGAGGCTTGGGAATTGATGCCTTGGCAGGAGCGTGCGGGCATTTTCCTACGCGCCGCCGACTTGCTGACCGGACCGTATCGCGCACGCATGAACGCCGCGACGATGTTGGGACAATCAAAGAATGCTTTCCAAGCCGAAATCGACGCCGTATGCGAAATGGCAGATTTTTTCCGCTTCAATGTGGAATATATGACCCAAATCTACGCTCAACAACCGGAAAGCGTAGATGGCATTTGGAATAGATTGGAATACAGACCATTAGAGGGTTTTGTGTTTGCGATATCGCCATTTAATTTTACGTCGATTGCTGCAAATTTATGTGTTGCACCTGCGATGTTGGGGAATGTTGTGGTTTGGAAACCAGCCGAGACGCAGATTTATTCAGCAATGGTGATTATGGAAATTCTTGTAGAAGCAGGACTTCCGCCGGGAGTGATTAATCTGATTTTTACAGACGGTCCGGTGGCTGGCGATATTGCCTTTAATCATCCTGAGTTTGCGGGTTTGCATTTTACGGGTAGTACCAAGACCTTCCAATATATGTGGAAAACGATTGGTGATAATATCGCTAATTACAAATCGTATCCGCGTATCGTGGGCGAGACGGGCGGTAAGGATTTCGTCCTTGCGCACCCTTCGGCAGATGCGGCGCAGGTGGCTACCGCGCTCGTGCGTGGCGCATACGAATATCAAGGTCAAAAATGCTCAGCTGCTTCTCGCGCTTATATTCCGAAGAGCCTTTGGGCGGCGGTAAAGAAGCAAATGGTGGCGGATTTGAAGTCGATAAAAATGGGGTCGCCCGAAGATTTTACCAACTTTATTAATGCAGTGATTGACGAGCGAGCTTTTGATAAAATCACGTCTTATATTGCGAAAGCTAAGTCGGATAAAGGCGCGAAAATCATTGCCGGAGGCAATTATGATAAGAGTAAAGGTTACTTTATAGAACCTACACTTATCGAAGTGAGCGACCCGAAATACACGACGATGTGCGAGGAAATTTTCGGACCTGTACTCACCGTTTATGTGTATAAAGATGATGAGTTTGACGAAACGATTGACATTCTGAATGAGACTTCACCTTACGCACTGACGGGCGCATTATTTGCGAAAGACCGCCAAGTCATCAATGCCGCAGGTGTGAAACTTCGCAATGCAGCCGGTAATTATTATGTGAATGATAAACCGACGGGTGCGGTAGTTGGACAGCAGCCTTTCGGTGGTGGTCGGGCTTCGGGTACGAATGATAAAGCGGGGTCAGTATTGAACTTGTATCGTTGGTTGTCGCCGCGTACTATTAAGGAGAATTTTAATCCGCCGAGCGATTATCGTTATCCGTTTATGGAGGCGAAATAATGAGTGAATGAGCGATTTTTGAATGAGTGAATGGTAATGCTGTAATGCGTCAATGCTACAATGTGATAATATTTTTACTAACGCATTGTTTTATTGACGCATTATTTTTAGAAGCGATAAGCCAACGATGCGCCTATACTCGCAATGGATAAAAACGAATCTTCATAAGCTCCATGGACACCAATTCCAACCTCTTTTGTAATAAAAAATAAGTAATCAAGCGAAAGGTAAAAACCTATTTCTTTTGAGCTATGATAATCGTAACTCATTATAGTGGCTACATTATCAGCATAGTTGAAGTGGGTTTCACCAATTGAATTATACCTCAAGTGTTTGTAACTCAAACCAACAGCAGTGAGCAGCTCATGCCTTGTCCCGGCTGTGTTTCGATAGGTCAAACCAATGTTTGCGGAGTGATGTAATGATGAGTTAAAAGCAACATTTTCATCGCCAATGATATTCGCGTTTCCTGTGGTGTAGCTTTGTAAATGATTAAATTTACTGAGTCCCGTTGTCTTGGAATAAGATATGTTAGCACCAAAATTTTTAAAAAACATGCGATGATAAACTATTCCTATTGAAGAGCCTGACTCATAAGGTAATAACGATGAAGATGAGTTAAATGTACGGGAGCCGATATAGGAATGTGAGAGATTAGAGATAATATAATTTTTAGAACTTGAATCTTTATTACTTATCTCCTGAGCATTAGAGGAATAACTCAAGCAGGCAAAAAAGACAATGCATAAGTTTAATAGTTTGTTTTTCATAAATTTGTAATTTAATATTTAGTATTATTTGTTTTGTTTTTTAGAAGGCGTAACCCAAAGATAATCCCAAATATGGCGTATCTTCATACCAGATTTTTCCAATATTTGCACTCATAAACCAACCGTCTGTAAAATGATAGTTATAAGAAAACCCCATTAATGCTCCTGCATTGGTGCGTTCAGATATTAAAATTGCATTTGTCGTGTCCGTAGAAAGAAATTGTCTTTTAGTTTTGGTGATTCCACTTCCTGCTTTCAAATAGAGTTGATGTTTCTTGTTGTTGACTAAAAATAGATACAGATTCAGGTGTGCAAATGTGACACTTTTATAGCCTAAACTATCCTGCAACTGAGTATTGGGGGCAACTCCTCTGGCATATCCCACCGAGCTACCCAAGGATATAATTTTATTTAATTCTCTAAAGTATTCTCCCTGAATAAAATAGCTTGGTGTCTTGTACCCCGGAATTAAGCCTAATAGGTTGCTTTCGGGATAAAATCTCACATAATTATAACTCAGTTTTAAATGATTACTATAGCGATTCCATATTTTCGTAGGCGTAGGAGAAACGGGATTTAAAATAGGGAGCAACTCTGAATTTTGTGTATTGGTTTGTTCTAAAAGTCGCATTTCAGAAGGTATTGAGTGGGTAAATGATTCCTCTGCTTGGAGTTTATGATGATTATTTTTAGACTTATAAATATCAAGATTTTTTTGTTGTGTGATTGTCGGATTTTGAGATGAGATAATATCTGTTTTGTCAAGATTTTTATGATTATTTTGAGTGATGAAATGCTGATTTGTCGAAGCCAAATAATTGTGGACACTATCAACGGTATTCTCCTTTCTAATTGTTGGAGTATTATTGGTTTCTTTTTGAGTTTTAATCACTTTTGATGTAGTTTTCTTACTAATTTTTTTAGTCAAAATATTATTGCTTACATCGGATTTTTCTTCTTTAGTATTGATTTCATTTTCGTATTTAGATGTTTCATTTGTGTTGGATGTTTTTAGCATTTCATCTTGATTTTCCTTTTCATTTGAAGCTAAAGAGACATCCTGAATTTCGATATCTGTCGAAGAAATTAAAGAAGAAATATAGAACGCAACAGGTATTGAAAGTAGCAAAACGACTGCTATAATATGCCATGATTTTATCCTTTGACCGCCCTTACCTTTCTGCTGAATCGTTTTAAAATGTTCAAATGCCGATTCTTCAAAAGGTGTTTTATATGTTTTATATTTTTGCTGTAAATCATTCATAATTAATGAGTTGTTTTTATTCTTGGGTAATAAGCAATACCTTCTCTACGCACAATCACTCTAAGTTTTTTCTTTGCTTCTGCCAAATACCATTTTGATGTATTCACCTTAATATTGAGTTTGTCGGCTATTTGTTGATGTGTCATTCCGTCCAGTTCATACATCACAAAGCATAGCCTATACGTATCATTGAGTTGGTTGATACAATTTAGAATTTCATCCATGTTCAAGTTGGATATAGCATCATTTGATGAGTATGATTCGAGGCTATTGGTTTCTACGTAAAGCAACTTATCTCTATATACCACCTTCTTTCTTATGTGGTCAATACAATCATTTTTTAAAATTTTGTAAGCCCATTTAAGTAGCGACTGCTTATCTTCAAAAGATATGATATTTTTGAAGATGTCTACCATTGAATAATTGAAGACACTGGTAGCCTCTTCCTTATCGGCGCAATAAGCCAAAGGCACTTTAAATAAGTTTTCGTAAAGCAGTATATAGAGTTCTCGTTCCTTATCAGGTTGTCGCTTTTTTACACCTTTTGTTAGTTTTTTGATATTCATTTTTAATGTCTTCTACTCATAAAGCGAATCTCAGGCGAGCAAGGTTGGTAAATTGAAGTAAAATCTTGTTAATTTCCTTATCATCTGTAAAATAAAATTTATTTTTGAGCTATCATATATCGGCTGTCTATAACAAGTTAATGAATAATTCTCACATCAAAATAATTATAAAACAATGAGCTATTTTACTACAATAAGAACAGAACTCGTCGGACATTTGGGAAATGTCAAACAAGAATCCCCCCCCCAGCCCCCTCCAAAGGGGGAGAGTTATCGTGCTTCGTTTTTTAAATTCATCATTCATCGCTCATCATTTATCATTCTGCTAACTCTGTTAGCCGTTAGTTCATTTGGGCAACGACAAGAAGATAAACTACGCTTTTTTGAAATTCCCGACACGCTGCACAAGGGGCGATTTTGGACGTTAAATGGAGCGATAGCAGGGAGTTATGTCGGCACGATGTCTTTGTTGAGTGTGGCTTGGTATCAGGGTTTTGAGCGGTCGCGGTTTCATTTTTTTAATGATATGGGCGAATGGGAAGATATGGACAAAGCGGGGCATGTGTTCTCTACCTATTTTCAAAGTAAATGGACGAGTTCGCTGTATCAGTGGACGGGTGTGAAGGAACGCAGAGCAGCATATATGGGCGCAATTGGCGGTTCGATTTTTCAGGGAGGAATAGAAGTCTTGGACGGTTTTTCGGCGAAATGGGGCGCATCGGCATGGGATATTGTGTTTAATACGGTGGGGGCAACGACGTTTTTGGGGCAGGAATTATTGTGGGAAGAGCAGCGCATTAGTCTGAAACTCTCGGCGCATCGACCCAAGTATAGCACCGACCCGATTCAAGCGAATAACTCTATGGCTACCACAACGTTACGCGAGCGTGCGGACGCTTTGTACGGCACAAGTATCGCCGAAGTCGTATTGAAAGATTATAATGGATTGACGATATGGGCGTCGGGAAATATTTCCTCATTTATCCAAAAAGAAGATAGTAAATTTCCGAAATGGCTTAATGTAGCTGTTGGTTATAGCGCGGAAAATGTGTATGGTGGTTTTGGAAATGGATGGAGTGTCAATGGAAATAATTACAGACTTTCGGATGAGTTGTACCCGCGTTATCGCCAATTTTTGTTGGCACCTGATGTGGATTTTACCCGCATTCCAACGAAATCAAAAGGGTTGAAAATTTTCTTTGGTATTTTGAATATTGTGAAAATTCCTTCGCCTGCTTTGGA
>JAHDEO010000641.1 GCA_020628725.1 Saprospiraceae bacterium | reverse complement strand
CGGCGAAGATAATGAGAAGTTTTAAGTCTTTGATTCTCAATGTAAGGTTTAACAAAAAAGCCGCCCCGCGCAAGCGCAGGACGGCTAAAAATGAAACCCTATAAACCTTAACTATGAAAAACTATGCTTCTTTATTTTTGGGGAAAATAATTTTGAATGTTGAATGAATGAATTTTGAATGATAAAGAGTTTTCGATAATTAAATAAAATGATGATTTTTATATATTTATATCATTCAAAATTCAATATTCATTCATTCAAAACTAACAAAAGTTGGACGGCATCGGCAGATGCTTCCGCCGTCCTATGATTGGTTAGCTGTGTGATTCAATGGGATGAGACTGCTTTTGTCTCATGTTTTTATTCACTGTTTTTACGCGATTTCAATTTTGCGTGGAGGCAATTCTTTTGCTTCCTCTTTTTTAGGCAAAGTAACATTGAGGATACCGTTGGTGTAAGTACCTGCAATATCTTCCGTTTTTACAGTTTTGGGCAAACGGAACGAGCGTGTAAATTTGGTGTAGCTGAATTCGCGGCGCGTATATTTCTCGCCTTCAACTGTTTCAGTTTCTTTGTCAACAGAAATCGTCAGGAGATTTTTGTCGATGTTGATGTTAAAATCGCCTTTCTCCAAGCCGGGTGCAGCAAGCGAAAGCGTATAAGCATCTTTGGACTCTACCACGTTTACTGCCGGACGGTTATTGACAAAATCGTTGCCGATGACTTCATTAATATTGGAGAAAATGTCATCAAGAAAAGTGCGTGAATGTTTTCTTTTTACAAATGGACTTACTGATACATGTGTCATAATATTAAAATTTGTTTTGTGTGAATTTGAGAGGTCAGAAGTCAGATTTTTTTATCTTTTCCCACCTCTCAAATAATATTTTAAAAAATTGCTTTGAAGCGAATTAGAATTCAAAACTTATTCATTCAGAATTCAAAATCAATTTTGTGTGTGTGAATCGTGGCGCTCTTTTTTGCCACTCTGCTTCATTGCTTACATCCCTCATTAATCAATTGGAGTGCCAACGGGTTTTTCAAGCCATTTTTGCGGAAAAATTCATTTTTCACATGACAAAATGGCAATTTAAATTAATTTTAACTGACATAATGGCAAAAATGTAAACATGTCGCCAGACGAATCATTTTATTGAAGCCAAAAATTAACTCAATCAACAGGAACACTTTGTCAAAACCTTCGTCTGCCGACTACACCTTAATTTAGTCGAACGCTCCTTTTTTTATTTAGAAAACACAAATAGTACGCAGATACAGGCTGGAAGCCTGTGTTACATTTTCAACTAATTTAGCTACCAATGCGTTATAGTAGCGTCTGAAAGGAAACCCATTCAAAATTGACTCATTCAAAATTCAGCATTAATTCTATTCACGATATTAATTCAAAAAATGTTTTACAGAAAAAAATCACATTTTACACATTATACATCATACATATTTGCTTTGCTATGCCTTGCTATAGGTTTGCAATCTTGCAGCGGTTATCAGAAAGCCGTTCGCATGGAACAGCAACGCGCCAATTCTCCAACGGCTAATTCCGTACGAGATGCAAAAGCACTTCCCGCTATCGGCGAACCCGTTCCGCTGATGGAAGCCGATACTTCCAATTCCAATTCTTTGCTTTGGGAGATTTCGGGCAAAGATTTGAAAACGCCTTCCTATTTATATGGTACCATTCACATTATCCCTAAAAAAGATTTTATTCTGACTGATTTGCTCAAAAATCGCTTTGCGCAAACTGAGCAGCTTACTTTAGAGATTGATATGGATAATATTTTTTCCATATTCGGCGCATTGGGTGAGATGTTTATGGATGATGGTGTGACTCTCAAAGACTTACTCACCGAAGAAGAATATGCTCAACTGGATGAACATTTTGACCAAAAAGGTATCGGTAGTCTTGAGGAAATGGACAACATGAAGCCTATTCTCCTATCTGCCATGATGAGTGAGGGAACAATGGGAGAAAAAGAGGATATGACCTCTTATGAAATGGAATTGATGCAGATGGCAAAAAAACGCCGTATGCCTGTGCAAGGACTCGAAACCGCTAAATTTCAGATGAGTGTGTTGGATAGTATTCCTTATGAAGAGCAAGCCAAAATGTTGATAAAATCTCTCGAAGATGAGCAGAGCGGCGAAGCAGTCTATGACGAAATGGTAGAGATGTACAAAAATCAAGACCTTGATGCCTTACACCTCGCCGTAGCTGCCGAGTCGGAAGGCGTGAAAAATTTTGACCATGCACTACTCTATATCCGCAATCATAATTGGATACCCGTTATTGAGAAAATGGCAATGGCAAAACCAACCTTCTTTGCGGTAGGTGCAGCACATTTGCCGGGTGAAAATGGAGTGATTGAATTATTGCGAAAAGCAGGGTATCAAGTCATCCCACAAAGGGAAATAATGAGTGAATGAGTGAATTTTGAATGAGCGAATGAGTGAATATTTCCAAAGTGTATTTTGATTTATTTTTTACAATGAGGAATAACACGAATAACACATATTCACTCAATCAAAATTCACTCATTCACTCATTATCATTGTCGCATTTCATCATTGTCGCATTAGTATTGTCCTGTCGAAAGTAAAACTAAGGTACAAGCTGCGTCTGTTTCTATGCCTTGCTCGCGTGCGAGGCGCATCAAAGTCGGGTTTTCGGTGCCCGGATTGAAGATGATGCGTTTGGGTTTTAAGCCTAAAATATAATCGTAGTATGATTCCTGACGTTGTGGATTGAGGTAAAGTGTAATCGTGTCTACTCCTTCCACATCGGGTGTACCTTGTTGTATGTGAATGCCTTCTATCGCTCCTTCGCGTATGCCTACGGGTACAACTTCATGCCCGTAATTTTTCAATCTTTGCGTAGCAACATAAGAATATCTTGATTTATTGGTAGATGCGCCGAGTACAAGCGTTTTTTTCATA
>JAHDEO010000090.1 GCA_020628725.1 Saprospiraceae bacterium | reverse complement strand
GTCAGTGGAAAAAACAAAATCAAAATGGCAGACCTTCGTGCTATGCTTGAAGGAATGAATTTTGCCAATGTCCAAACCTATATCCAAAGCGGAAATATCATTTTAGAGACGGACGAAATGCCCAATACCGAATTGGCAGAACGTATTAAAACACAAATCAAAACGACTTTCGACTACGATGTGCCGACCTTAGCATTGAGGGTAGGAGAGTGGCAAGAGATTTTTCAAAATAATCCTTTTCTCCAAAAAAGAAATGAAGACATCAAGGCATTACATGTTACCAGACTTGCAGAACTACCTGATAATGATTTAGTTGATGCCGTAAAAGACTTCCAACATAAAGCCGATGAATTTCAAATCATCGGTAAAAACATCTACGTATTTTGCCCGGATGGATATGGGCGAACCAAACTCACCAATACCTTTTTTGAGCGAAAATTAAAAGTCGCAGCCACCACACGCAATTGGAAAACCGTGACGAAATTGATGGAACTTTCGGAATAGAATGTAAATCTATTCTATTATCATTCCTTATATTTGAGCATGATACAAAATTATCATGTTGCAGTTAAGAACAAGACCCATCACAAAAGCACAGGGTTTAAACCCTGTGCTTTTGTGATGGGTGCTATGTTTATTATTTTTCTCACTGCTTGTCAATCGGATACTAACTCGTCTTTACCACTTTTCACTTCCCTCTCTCCACAGCAAACGGGGGTTAATTTCACCAATCGCCTACGAGAATCACCACAACAAAATGTCCTCACTTACGAATATTTTTACAATGGTGCGGGCGTAGCAGTTGCAGATTTCAATGACGACGAATACCCCGATTTATATTTCGTTTCTAATGTAGAACCGAACCAATTATATCTTAATCAAGGTGATTTTACTTTCCAAGAAATAGCAGCCAAAAGCGGTGTGCAAGGCAAACGCGGCTTCACAACAGGCGTAACTACTGTGGACATTAATTCTGATGGACAGATGGACATTTACCTCTGCAAATCAGGACGTTTTGATAATCCTGATTTACGACGAAATGAATTGTATATCCATCAAGGTATAGATGAAAATGGGATTCCAACTTTCAAGGAAGAGGCTGCTAAATACGGGCTTAACATTTCTGCATACTCCACCCAAGCCACGTTTTTTGATTACGACCGTGATGGTGACTTGGACATATTTCTCATCAATCACGATATTGATACCTATGCAGATGATGAAATCGCGACGCGGCGAGATGCGTCAGACGACTTAGTAGGCGAAATGCTTTTCCGTAATGATAATGGGCAATTTACAGAGGTCACACAAGCAGCAGGAATTATAAATAATCGCTTGGGTTATGGCTTAGGTGTGGGCGTTGGCGACTTGAATAATGATGGCTGGGCTGATGTATACGTAAGCAATGATTATTCAGGAAAAGACCACCTCTATATCAACCAAAAGGACGGTACTTTTCAGGAAAAAATACGAGAATTGACTGCACACACATCTTTTTATTCGATGGGAAATGATGTCGGCGACATCAATAACGACGGTTGGCAAGACATCGTGAATCTCGATATGATCGCACAGGATAATTATGGCATCAAAACCAGTATGAGTGCGATGAATCCCGACCAATTCGCAACACTTGTAGAAGCAGGGCAACACCATCAATACATGTTCAATACGCTCTTGTTGAATAATGGTAGAGTAGGGGAGAGCGACCCCTATTTTTCGGATATTGGGCAAATGTCGGGCATCTCAAATACAGATTGGAGTTGGTCGCCTCTGCTCTTTGACATGGACAATGACGGTTGGCAAGATTTGATGGTGACAAATGGCATCAAACGAAATATTCGTAATAATGACGCCATGAAAACCGTCCGAGAACTCAATGCCCGAATGCAAGCGGACCCCGCCAACCGTGCACGATATATGCAGGAGATGTTGCGCCAATTTCCTTACCACCGCAAAACCAATTATTTTTATCGAAATAGTGGTGATTTATCCTTTGAAAATATCACTAAACAACTTGGTATGGACAGCCTCGTCACTGCCTCCAACGGTGCTGCCTATGCCGATATTGACCTCGACGGCGACCTTGATTTGGTGGTTAATAATGTGGATGCTCCCGCGACGATTTTGAAAAATAATTCACTCAGTACCAATTATTTGCAAGTGAAATTAAAAGGCTCAGACACAAATCCTACGGGTGTGGGAGCGCGGGTATATGTGCGTTGTGCGGAGGCATGGCAGAGTCGGGAAATGTATACGACACGCGGCTATCTTTCGGCGGTAGAACCGATATTGCATTTTGGATTAGCGGGATGTATGGAGGTGTATGAATTGCGAGTGTATTGGCATGATGGTCGGGCGCAAGTTTTAAGAGATATTGAGGTGAATCAGCGTCTTATTTTGAATTATGAGGATGCCGAAGTCCACCCCCCAGCCCCTCCCGAATCGAGTACGGGACAGGCTTCCAAAGGGGGAGATTTTTCGCTACGCGAAAAAAACACCGCATATGTATTTCCCCCTTTGGAGGGGGCGCAGGGGGTGGAACACGCCCATACAATTTTCAATTTTCCCACTAAAAAAACATTTACACACAAACACCGCGAAAACGATTTTGATGATTTCAAAAGAGAAAGTTTGCTACCACATAAAATGTCACAAATGGGACCTGCAATGGCTGTCGGTGATGTAAATGGTGATGGACGTGAAGACGTTTTTGTAGGCGGTGCAAAGGGATTTGAAAGTGCTTTGTATCTGCAAAATCAGGACGGTCAAATGTTGCCTTCAAATGAAAAGCTTTGGGCATCGGAAAAGGGCTTTGAAGATGTCGCGGCGGTGTTTTTGGATTTGGATGGTGATATGGACTTGCTCGTTGGGAGTGGAAGCAATGAATGGGAAGCAGGTCACGAAGCGTATTTTTTGCGTTTTTATGAAAATGAGGGAAAAGGTATTTTTCGTAAAAATGAAACAATTTTACCACGTATTTCGGTGAGTACAGGCGTGTTGTCAGCGATGGATTTTGATGCGGATGGTGATGTGGATGTCTTTGTCGGTGGTCGGCAAGTTCCCGGTGCTTATCCTTCTCCTGCGGATAGTTATTTATTGAGAAATGATAATGGAAAATTTACGGATATTACAAATGAAATTGCACCCTTTTTAAGGGAATACGGCATGGTCACAGATGCCATTTGGACGGATTTAAACGATGATAATCGTCCCGACCTCATCACTGTAGGAGAGTGGATGTCACCGCGAATTTTGATGAATTATTCAGATGGATTCAAAGACGAAACACCTGAGGAAATGCAAGAACAGACAGGTTGGTGGTACAGCATCGCGGCAGCAGATTTTGACGGTGATGGTGATACGGATTTGGTGGGCGGAAATTTGGGATTAAATTACAAATACAAAGCTTCGTCAGATGCGCCTTTTGAAATTTATACGAATGATTTTGATGAAAGTGGTTCGTTAGATATTGTCTTGGGGTATCATGCGAACGATGAAGTATTCCCTTTGCGTGGGCGCGAGTGTTCATCAGCGCAAATGCCGTTTATCAAAACACAATTCCCAACTTACGATGCTTTTGGAAAGGCAACTTTGAGTGAGGTGTATTCCACACCAAAATTGGAACAATCGACGCATTATACAGCGAGAAATTTTGCGAGTTCATACTTTGAAAATAAGGGGAATGGCAGCTTTCAAATAAAGAATTTACCACAACTCGCTCAAGTTTCATCCATAAATGATATTTTGGTAAAAGATTTTGATAAAGACGGGCATCTTGACTTGCTTGTAGCAGGGAATCTTTATGATTCAGAGGTTGAGACACCACGTAATGATGCGAGTATTGGCTTGTTACTTCGCGGGGATGGAAAGGGCAACTTTGAAACTGTACCTTCAAGTGAGAGTGGGGTGCAAATTATTGGAGAAGTACGGCATTTACTGCCGTTTCAAAATGGCGTTTTAGTGGGGCGGAATGATGATGATGTGTTGTATTTATCCTACTAAAAACGCGGACAAGCAGCTCGATTACCGAGTTTAGGCTTACGTTTGATTTTTGAACGTTTGCGTTTAAGTCCGATTTTTTTGCGTTTGCTGCGCTTGCGCGAGGTGCTTTTGCGAGCAGATGAGCTGCGGGTACTACCTGAAGAGGTGACATTACGAGACGAAGAAGAACGGTCTACGTTTTCACTTTCAGGAGTGGGTGGAGTTGGAGAGACAACTTCTTCCGGTTGCTCTTCCTCGACCTTTGGAGGACTATCATCCGGTTTGATATAGATGATTTCTCCCGGTTGTACATGACCGAAGTTCTTTTCTAAATAATCTATATTGTCATAGGTTGCCTCTTTGTCTTTAATGACGGTTTCCTTCACCTCATAATCGTCCTGTGCATAGACAAAACCTACGCATAAAATCATAATCCCCACAAGTAGTAGCTTCCTCATAAATTTTGTTTTTTTTGTTTTTCTCACTTAATTTTAAAGGCTAATATCCTCTATCCCAATATTATACCAAAATACACACAAAAAGTTACAACTATAATATGATTTCGATTACATCAGAAGATATATACCAAAGTATCGTCCTCGAAGATATGCTCAACGCTATGGAAGCCGCCATACTTGCGCACGACGAAGAGCGTACCAACACGCCGCAAAGAACGCATATTAACTCGAAAAAAAATACTTTTTTGATGATGCCTTGTTTCGGTGAAAAATATTTTTGTACCAAGTTGGTTTCCGTATTTCCCGACAATGCTGACAAAGACATACCTATCATATATGGGACGGTAATTTTGAACGACGGACACACCGGGGAACCACTTGCTGTGTTGGATGCTAAGGCTATAACTGCCTTGCGCACAGGTGCAGTAGGCGGTTTGAGCGTAAAATACTTAGTACCAAAAATCGAAAATTTAGGTGTGATAGGGACGGGAATTCAAGGCTTACACCAAGCATTATTTACATGTACAGTGCGGAAGAGCATCAAAAATGTATGGCTGGTTAATCGCTCTTCTGAACGATTAGTTTGGTTTGAAAAAGAATTTAGAAAATATTTTCCGAATATAAATTTACACAAAGCAAAAAATAACATAGAATTAATAAAAAATTCGCAGCTTATCATCACTGCGACGACTTCATCGACACCAATATTACCCAATGATGCTGACTTGCTAAAAGGCAAACATTTCCTCGCCGTCGGTTCATACAAACCTGATATGCGCGAACTCCCTGATGCACTCTTTTCGTTGGTAGATGAAGTTTATGTAGATACTTTTCACGCCATTGAAGAGTCAGGTGATTTGGCATTTCCTTTGGAAAAGGGCTTGCTAAAAAGGGAGCAAATCCACACGCTTGCCGACCACATTCGCCAGCAAACCATACCCACAAATACCGCCAAAACAACCTTGTTTAAATCAGTTGGTTTGGCGGTATTCGATTTATTTGCGGCAGCGTTGGTGTATGAGAAAATGTGCTGACGTGTGGTTGTGCTGGTGTACTGACGTATTTTTTTATGCTGAAATAATAACATCAGCACGCCGACACATCAGTACTTCAGCACTTTCGTAGTCATTATTTCATTATGGGATTGTAATGTGAGAAAATATGTACCACTTGGTAAATGACTGATATTGAGCGATGTATTCCAATAACCGCCAATATTTGGCGCGCTCTCTATTAAAGTTTGCCCATGTACATTTTGCAGTTTTAAATTCAAATCCAACTGTTTATTAACTGTCAAACTTATATTCAGAATATCATTAGTGGGTATTGGTGAAATTTGAATGACGTCAACTCCTAAGATATTTTCTGTATTGGTATAGATGTAATTAAATGACTCAGAACAAGCCGAACAGTCTATTTTTAAAAAATCGACACAAACGATGTAAGTTCCGCTTTGAGTAGGTTGCACACACCATTCTTCACCAGAACCAATGCCCGGACAAGGTTCCAATTCTATAATTTCTCCATCCAAATACCATGTAAATGGATCGTTATAATAGTAATAGGCGGCAGGACCTTGCACCTCAAGATTGCCATCAGTTGTTTCAGCAATTACGACATCCGGCACTTCCTGAATAAATACTGAAATTGGATTGGAGAAATCAGAAGGCTGCGCTCCCGTATATTGTACAAAAAAATCTTGACCATAACCTTCGGTCACTTGGAGTATTTGTTCGGTAGCACCTGTTATTAGCTGGTAGTCATCAGGAAACTCACCTTCATACCACTGATAACCATAGCCGTCCGGAGCTTCGGATGCTGTGAGGGTAATGGTGTCGCCTTCACATGCAATGACGTCAGCACCGTGTGAGGAAGTTACAACGGGTGCAGCTATGCTGTCAGGTAGCTCGTAGGTGAACGATGTTGAACAGTTTGAACAACCGATCCAAGCATAATAAACACAAACGCTATAATCACCGGCTTGGTCGGGCTGAATGCACCACAGTTCGCCGTAGCTACAATTTTCATAGCCTTGGAGTAGTTCTCCATCCACAAACCATGTGTAAGAATTAATATCTAAATCTCCCGCATTTCCCACTTGAAGACTGCCATCTCCTGCCTCATAAACGTATGGTGTTGGTGGAGACTCGATGTTTATATAAGTTGGATTAGAAAAATCAGAAGGACAGGCTCCTGTGTATTGTACAACAAACTCCTCAAAATAGGCTTGACTTACAAGTAATGTTTGTTCTGTAGCACCCGCGATCGGTTGATAATAACCGGGATAGCCTTTATACCACTGATAACCATAGCCGTCGGGTGCTTCGGATGCTGTAAGTGTGACAATATCGCCTTGGCAGAGATTATATAAATCATCAGGCGAATGATTTACAACGGGTGCATCTACGGTGTCAATTTTTAAGAAATGTTTCTTATTAAAAATATCATTGGCGTTAGCTGCGAAGACAATAGCAATAAAACAAAAGGTAAGGAAGTAATGAATAAAGGTTTTCATATAGTAACATTTTATTGAGTTGATAAATTGCCTAAGCAATTGATTGATGATATTTTATGAAAATAACATCAATCCACAGATGCGACAAAACATCATCTCATGGATGAAAGAGTAAGTCAACTTGGTCATTTGGGAACAAAATGACCAAACTCAAGATAAATGGTACTATAAAATTACATGATTTTTATATGAGTTTAAATTAGGATTTTTTGTAAAAATCCACAAAAAATGGAAATTTACAGAAGTTGACATTTGTTATGTTTTGCGAGTTACGGATTTTGAGTTAGTAAATGATGCAATATTCATAACTCGCAAACCCGTAACTCGTAACCGATATTAGTGTACGATTAATTTTTTGAAGAAATGATATTCATCAAATTGTCCATTGATAATATACATACCTTTTGAAAGTCCATTAACGGGAATGTCAAAGCGATTTTGTCCGGCGGCAAATTCACGATAATAGACTTGCCTACCGCTCATATCCACGATATTAATTTGGACAGGCGAATTAGGAATATCGCCAAAATCAATCACCAAACTTTGCTCGCTACGCACCGGATTAGGGAAGATATTCGGTGTGACATAATTGCGGTCCAATTTGACTTGTACAACTTCTGAGTAAGTTACGCTGCCATCGAAATCGACTTGTCGAAGGCGGTAGTAAATCTCGCCAAATGCAGGGTCTTCATCTGTAAAATCGTAAGCTTGCTCTACAGTACTATTTCCGGCGGCACTTACTTTGCCAATATCAGCAAAGCTAACTCCGTCAAGACTGCGTTGTATGTCAAAATAATCGCTATTAATTTCAGTGGCTGTGAGCCACTTCAATGCAACTTCTTTATTGTCAATGTTTTCTGCTTCAAAAGAAATCAAATCAATTGGCAAAGCAGTTGGGTCTACAAGTCTGTAGATGATTCCCGTCAAAGTACCCGCTACGTATAATTCTTTTCTATCATCCTCACCAAATGAACGAAAATTATTGGAAGGATTAAAATCACCAAGCGGTTTATTCAGCCAATTGATTCCGGGAGCAGGCTCCAAAGACCAAAATTTTCCTGTGCAATAATCGGCGTAAATATAGAGTCCCTGCAAACTTTCAAAAGCTGCACCTCTGTACACGAACCCACCTGTCACGGAGCAACCTGCATCATTTTCATTATTTGCATAGACATGTATGGGATACGTAAAGTCTGCAACATCTGCCGTGCATCCTGAAGGATTATAAGATTCCAAACCTTCGTAGCATCGCCAGCCATAATTTTCACCACCGGCACTGGCAGCAGATTGGAAGTTAATTTCTTCCCAACCATCCTGTCCTATGTCTGCAATCCACATATCGCCTGTTTCACTATCAAAGCTAAATTTCCACGGTTGTCGCAAACCTGAAGCCCAAATTTCATCTAATCCCATCTGCCCCGGTTGCGCATACGGATTATCTGCCGGAATGCCATACAATACTCCCGTATCGACATCAATACGAAGCATTTTGCCAAGTGCAAGTTCCATATTCTGAGCGCGATTACCGGGGTCACCGCCACTACCACCATCACCAAGCGCGATATACAAATAACCGTCAGGTCCGAAATTAATATCGCCACCATTATGATTTGTATACGGTTGCGAAACGGTGTAGATAATGAAGCGACTATCCGGATTGGCGATATTCGGATTGCTATTACTTACAGAATAACGCGCAATGTAAGTGTCGCCGTTTGGATTGGTATAATTCAGGTAGAAAAAGCCATTAGTAGCATAATCAGGATGGAAAGCGAGACTCAACAAACCTTGGTCTTGGGTTGCCGAGCGCACATCACCCGTAATGTCAAGAAAAGGATCCGGAAGTATAGTGCCGTCACGCTCCAAGATGCGAATACGTCCTTCTCGTTCAACGATGAAAAGACGCTCGTCTCCGGCAGAGGCAATATCAACGGGTTGGTTGAGTCCAAAAGCATGGGGAATGAGGTCGATTGTTTGGGCATTAGAGGGACTGATAAACAGCAAAGATAATACAATAGCAAGTAGATTCTGCTTCATGATACATTGGTTTGGAAGATTAGTACCTTACTCACGAACTCTTGCACAAATTTGGCAAAAGTTGAGTTTCAGGTCAAAAATTGTCATTGTTCAATTGCTGTATTGTTCGATTGTTATTATGGTTTTTTGCTTCGCAAAAAACTCATCTCAACCATGAAACAATATAACTATGAAACAATGGTAGTGGCTTCGCCACGTTAAAAATTCACGTTTTATTATTCTTTTATCAATGAATACAAAACGCGAGTGATTTATGGATGGTTGATTGTTTGGCTTGGATGATATTAAGGCATGTAAATGTAATAAATTCTATTGAGAAGTAGTGGGTTGGGCAGCTAAAAAATATGCTATTATGACATAGCATTTAACTTATAAGAAAAGACTTTTTCTTATAAAATATCTAAAAATCAATTAGGTAAATATTAAGGTGATATTTTAAGGGAAGAATATAAGAACGTAGATTAGTGTTTTTGAAATTAAAAAGCAGACACAGCGGATGTTGAAGTCAGCATTCAACAATCCGCTTTAGTTTATCTGCATGGGTGCATTTCTTTTAGGAACGCGGCATAAATAAGTTTACATTCTTGGGGAGATTATTTTGTGTTTAGTTTTTGCTTTGAAAGAAGGCGTTTATCGGGATAAATAACTGAATTCAAAGTAAAAAATAAGCATAAAAGAAGCCGCCAAAATGTAAAGTTATTGATGCTACGTTCCTTATTTGGTACTATGTCACAATATATATAATTTTACTTTATTTTTCTGTCTTAAAAAATAATTTTTGTGACATGATTAATTTTGAATTTCTTGTATTTTATCGAACAATACTAACATCGCCACGATAGGTGTCTAATGTACCATCCACAAATTCGACTTCTACATAATACACATAAACGCCTTGTGCGACAGGACTGCCATTTAGTGTACCATCCCATCCAAATGAAGTATCACCGGGCGAAAAATTGGAGACATCATGCACCTTTGCCCCCCAACGATTAAATACTTGAAGTCTGCTGATGTTCGCCACACCTATTCCACCAAAAACAGTGAAAACATCATTGCTTCCATCAAAATTCGGACTAAAAACATTCGGAATAAATACGTCTCTTTCAATATTTACGCGCACAGTTACAGCGTCGCTGACAGAGCAGCCATTGGGGTCTGTAACAGTTACATTATAAGTAGTTGTAGTGATAGGGTGTGCAACCGGATTATACGAAAAGTTATTGAAAATGAGTGTAGTATCCTGTTCCCAAGTCCATGTGTACAGTGCGGTATCCAATGAGAAATTCGTTGTTGGAAAGAGGTCTACACTCTCTCCGTAGTCTATTTCCATATCTTCGCCGTAACTCAGTATCAATTCCGTTGTACTTTCGATGAACTGACCGCCGAGTGCAATACAGCCATTGGCATCTTGTACATATACTTCGTAGAGTCCTTCTCCCAAATTAGTAAAAATACTATCCGGCGAAAAGGTAACACCATCAATAGAATACAAATACGGAGCACCATCGCCACCCGATACATTTAGTGTGGTAATAGTACCATCATTCAAGCCGGAACAAGTAGAGTTAGTGGAGGTAGTTTCAAAAAATATCTCTCCGGGCTCATTCAATTCGACCTCTGTTGTGCCTGTACAACCATCTGTATCTGTGACAGTGACTATGTGCATGCCTGCGGGAAGATTAAGGGCAGTTTGCTCAGTACTTCCATTGCTCCATTGATAAGTGTAGTAAAACGAACCGCCTTCTGCACTCACTGCTGCGGAACCATCCGTAGCACCAAAGCAAGTTGGGTCTATACTGGTCGTTTGGAAAGTCAAGGGAGGTGTTCCGGTAATTGTTACCGAACCAAAAACCATACAGCCATTAGCGTCAGTCACAGCAACATTATAGATACCTTCCGGTAAATTGCTCACTACATCAGAAGCCGAAATACTCGTGCCGGGCGCATTGCTATCTTCCCAATTATAAGTGTATGGCAAGGTACCACCACTCATAGAAACCACTGCGCCGCCATTAGCCTGACCACATGTAGAATTGGAGAAAGGAATGTCAAGAATTTCAGGCGCATCCAGCTCGGTTACAGATAAGTTGGTGATAGTTTCGCAACCATTATTACCTGTAATCGTAACGTTGTACAATCCCGATGGAAGGTCAATAGCCGGATTGTCAGTGGAAACACTGACCCCGGGATTCATGGCATTTTCCCAATTATAGGTAAAAGGTTCAAGACTATCTTCTATCAAGAGTTGAATGGCACCATCCGCATTTCCACAAGTAGATTGTGTAACATCTGTTATCAAAATTAGCGGTGAGGGTGGTGCGCCAACGTCTACTGTACTTGTCGCGGCACAGCCTGAGGCATCGCTCACCATTACATTATACGTACCGGGTGCGAGCCCCGTAGCAGGATTATCTGTAGAAACTGTCGTTCCTGCATTGGCGGCATTTTCCCAAGTATAAGTCAAGGGGTCTGTTCCACCTGATGTTGTTATGGTAGCCGTCCCGTCATCAGCGATACAGGAGGCATTCGTTGAACTGATATTGTCTATGGTCAAGTCGGAAAGCGGTGCGTTGTTTGATTCATTTCCGAAGACAAATAGACATAATAAGTTGCACAGAAAAATAATAGATATTTTTTTCATACTAATTTAATAATCAGACACCTCACGCTCTGTGATGTATGTCGCTCAATTTGCGATAAATCGCAAATTTGAGAAATCCCCAAAAACAAGCACCAAATTCCAACTCAAACGTGGTATCGCATGATATTTTGTTGGAATTTGGGATTTGTTTTTGGGAATTTGCAAGTTGTCTACAACTTGACTTATGTAACAAAACGGGTGGTGATTCCCCCAGTGATGAGACGCAAATAAGCTAAATTTGCCTACGCCTCATCTTCCGTGTGTATTGGTAATCTTTTTGACGTTCATAGTGGGTGATAGAGAACAAGGAAGGAAAGAAGTTTAAGAAGTCAGAAGTCAGACCGCCTCGCTGTCAGAAGTCAGAAAGGGGTAGAAAATATTCTTTTTATTGTTTTGTGGTCTGTATTCTGTCCTCTGACAATGAAATGGTCTGACTTCTGAATTTTCATTAAAAAAGTCCATGTAATTCGCGTGAAACTTGATTGACGACTTCTCCGAGATGTTCAGGATTGCCATCAAAATCAAGGTTGTCTACATTGATAATCAGTAGTTTACCCTCGGTGTAATTGCTAATCCATTCTTCGTAACGTTCGTTCAATTTTTTGAGATATTCAAGGCTCATACTGCCTTCGTAATCGCGTCCGCGACGTTGGATATGTGAAACCAATGTCGAAATATCCGCTTGCAAATAAATCAATAAATCCGGCGGATTGACCTGTGAACTCATTGTTTTAAATAAAGTAAAATAATTGTCAAAGTCGCGTTTGGACATCAAACCCATGTAATGTAAGTTTGGCGCAAAGATGTACGCGTCTTCGTATATGGTACGGTCTTGAATGACGGTTTTGTCGCCGCTTTGGATACGTAAAATCTGCTGATAACGACTATTGAGGAAGTAAATCTGCAAATTGAACGACCAACGTCGCATATCATTATAAAAATCACTCAAGTAGGGATTTTCTTCTGTATCTTCATAATTTACCTCCCACCCAAACTGTCTTGCGAGTTTGGTGCAGAGGGTAGTCTTGCCGGCTCCTATATTACCGGCTACTGCAACGTGTTTAACTTTTGAATGATTTTCCATTGTGTATCGTGATTAGTAACGAGCCGCGAAATTACGATTTTATACAGTGAAAAAACAGAAAAAAGTAAATTGCTGAATGTAAGACTCGTAAAAAATGTACTTTTGGACGATGATTTCGTGTCGAATATCTAATTTTTTAAAATGAAAATAGACAAAAACCTAATTTCGCGTTTAGAAACATTAGCTAAACTCAAACTTTCGGACAACGAAAAAGAGGACCTTGCAGGTGACCTGACTAATATTCTCAATATGGTCGAAAAATTACAGGAAGTGGATACAGAAGGAGTAGAACCGCTCGTGTATATGAACGATGAAGTGAACAAACTCCGTCCCGACCAAGTTGAAAATATGGTCAAGCAAGCCGAAGCCCTCAAAAATGCCCCCGATAGCGACGGAACGTATTTTAAAACACCGAAAGTAATTTGAATTGACGAGTTGATGAGTTGTTGAATTGACGACAACTCATCAACTCATCAACTCGACAACTCATAACAACATGAATCCGATTATTTCTTTAAGTAATTTGCAGAAGACCTATATCATGGGTACAGAGCGTGTAGATGCATTGAAATCTATCACGTTGGACATTCACAGAAATGAATATGTGGCATTGATGGGACCTTCCGGGTCGGGCAAATCGACGCTCATGAACCTGCTTGGCTGTCTTGATACGCCGACTAATGGAGATTATTTTCTCAATGAAAATGATGTGAGTTATATGGAGGATGGCGACTTGGCTTCCGTTCGTAATAAGGAAATCGGTTTTGTATTTCAGACCTTTAATTTGTTACCACGATTGTCGGCTTTAGAGAATGTTGCCTTGCCGCTTGTATATGCAGGTATGGGTAAAAATAAGCGACTTGATAAAGCGGAAGAAGTCTTGGAAGCGGTAGGATTGGGAGATCGTATTTATCACAAACCCAATGAATTATCCGGTGGTCAGCGTCAACGTGTAGCTATTGCGCGTGCGCTCGTGAACGACCCATCTATCATCCTCGCCGATGAGCCTACGGGAAATCTTGATACCAAAACTTCCATTGAAATCATGTCTATTTTTGAGGACATTCATAAGCGTGGGAATACCATCATTCTCGTCACACACGAACCCGATATTGCTGAACACGCACATCGTATTATTCGTTTACGCGATGGTTTGGTAGAGAGCGATATTAAAAATGATAAAATCGTAACAGTGGATAATCCCGAACATCGCTATAATCAAAGTTGATGATTAGGCATGTCGTCAGATGAATACCTTTTATCGAAAACAAGATGCTCTAAATTAGCAGAAACACTGTATAAAAACCTTCGTCTGCCGACTAAAACTACGTCTTTCCCACAAAATACCTGATTATTTCGTAATTTTGACTTTATGATTGTCAAGAAAATAGACATAGAAAATTATAAAGGTTTTGAAAAACAGGAAATTACCTTTAATGATAATTTGAATGTTTTTATCGGGGCGAATGCTTCGGGGAAGACTTCGTTGTTGGAAGTGGTTTTGAAGTGTTTGTATGATTTAGTTGTAAAGGTTAATCCAGACATAAAAGAAGTTGACAAACGATTAAAACCCAGTCATAGTGAAATCAATTATAAAAAAAAGTATTTAGGAGTTATTTGCCAAATTCAACCGGATAATTATCCTTTGATTTCAGTAGCTATTTCTTTGGGATATATGTTATCATCTAGGAAAAATAAGTATATTGATAGAGAAGAGCAAGACCAACTCATTGATGATTTCAAAAAAACATTGGCCCAACCGCAAACCATACCAATTATAAGATATTATCCTTCGGAAAAAAATAAAATACGAAATGCGACACCTTCAAAAAAAACTCCCCTGATGTATACCGTTGGTCAATTAGAGACTTGGGATAACATTATTCAAGATTATGATTTTGCATACGCAGAGTTTGTACAATGGTTTTATAATTATGAAACATTAGAATTAAGATTAAGGCGAGACAGAGATGATAATTCGCTCGAAGTTGCACAATTGAAATATGTGAGAGAAGCTGTTCAAAAAGCTCTCTATAAAATTTACGGAAAAAAATATCTTATCAAATCTAATGGAGAAATTGCTGTAGGTCATTTTCAACTCACTCCTAAACTAACTATTAAAACGCTTAATGGAACGACTAGTTTAGAAGAAGATTTAACGGCAAAATCCGACGGCGAAAAAGCCATCATCACCCTCGTAGCCGATATAGCCTACAACCTTGCATTAGCTCACGACTTTGAATCCGACGACAGATATTTAGATTCTCCCGGCATCGTCCTGATTGATGAGATAGAACAACACCTCCATCCCAACTGGCAAAGGAAAATCATCCCCATCCTCACCTCTGTTTTTCCGAAAATTCAATTTTTTATTACCACACATTCTCCGCAGGTGATTTCTTCTGTGAATAGTGAACATGTATTTGTGTGTCAAGATTTTTCCGTGGGGAAAATGCATTTAAAAACAAAAGGAGTGGATTCCAATTCGCTGCTCAAATACATCTTCAATTCTACAGAACGACCAAAGGAATACATTGATTTGGTGAATGAATTTGATGAACTCATTGACAAAGATGCAGATATAAGTGAATTGGAACGCATTATAAAAAAAGTATCCGAATTAGAGGAAGAAGATGCGGGAAGCGACATTAGTAGTTTGGTGAGTGAATTGGAGATTCAACTCTCGGCATATAAATTTGACTTGGAGCATGAGATGGATTAGAAAAAACGCCCCGCCTCATGAGTTCCAAGTCTATGTAAAAGTTGAAAATGCCACATTTGAAGACATGGATACAGCAGTCAAAGATGTGCTTCGCCAAGCCCTTTTTGATGAACAATCCGGTATATGTGCTTACTGCCAACGAAAGCTGAAAGTCACTAAAACAAAAATCGAACACCACTGCGAACAAAGTATTTGTAATGGAGAAAACGGGGCAGAAGATAAGCGACTGGATTACGCCAATTTGCTATTAGTGTGTTTGGGGAAAGGCGGAGAAAATGATGACTTACATTGTGATACTTACAAAGCAACATTGAATCAAGCCAAAGGCTTGCCCATGCAAATTAACCCGATTATTCGTAATCATATGTTGACCATTACATATTCTACTAATGGGCGTATTCGTTCTACTAATGAATTGTATAACAAAGAGTTGAATGATATTTTAAAACTCAATATAGACTATCTGAAAGATATGAGAAAGAAAAAGTGGCGGTCAATTTACAGTAGAAGTATGAATAAAAGCGGGAGTCTCAACAAAGATAGAATGAGAAAAATCTTGGAAGATGATTTGGCAAAAAAAGACAATCATTTTACCAAAAACTTCCCCGGCATGAGCGAATATATGAAAACCAAATTCTGCTAAAAAACGATAACTTATCAACTCCACAACACATCAAACATGAAAATATACACAAAAACCGGAGATAAAGGCGAGACATCGCTATTTGGTGGTCAGCGATTGCCCAAGAGCGATATTCGCATTGAAGCCTATGGCACGGTAGATGAATTGAACTCATATATCGGATTAGTACGCGATTGTATTTCGGATGAAAATACACGACAACTCCTGAAAAGCGTACAAGATAACCTATTTACTATCGGCTCACACTTGGCTACTGAAACGAGTTCATCGCCGTATGTTCCTGAAATCAAAAATGACCATATCCTTCCACTTGAACAAGCGATGGACGAGATGGATGCCCAACTTCCACAATTAAAAAACTTCATTCTACCGGGCGGACATACCACCGTCTCTTTTTGCCATATCGCACGTACAGTGTGCAGACGCGCAGAACGTCGCGTTGTTGCGCTCAATACGGATGCTGATGTACCACAACCTATCATTCAATACCTTAACCGCCTTTCAGATTACCTTTTTGTATTAGCTCGAAAATTGACGAAAGACCTTGATGCAGAAGAAGTGACTTGGGATGGGAAGGGGTGAAAGTGCAAGTATCAAATTTAAGTTCAAAAAAAATATGAAAATTCTTAAACATTTATTCTTACTGCTTTTTCTCCTGATTCAATCATGCACTACAAACACATCGCAAGACGTAGAAAATTGTGATGTGAGCGAAATTTATAAAAACAATACCAGTCAGGGAGAATTAAATCTTTACCAACTGATTTCCATTTTTAAATTAAGTTTTGAAGACATGGAGATTCTGTTTAAAGAAATCGGCTTTACACGCGGGACAAAGAAGCATAACGAGATAGGCTGTGAGGAATATCACTTTTATTCACCCAAAATGAAGAACAGCGAATCCTCTGAGATATTCATTGGGTTTTGTAGGGATTATCACAAAACGGAATGGAGTTTTACAGCGGAAGACAAAGAAATTATCCCCGAAGTAATTGAGCAAGCGAAGGCTTGTGGATTTTTTGTGCAAAATAATAACGACCAAATCAGTACTGGCAGCAAAGATGGACTGATAGTAACGTTTTACCACAAGGGGCACACTGCTGATATTGGTTATCCGAATACCGAAAATATTATAATGCTAAAAAGGAATCGTTAATCTTTTATAACTTCCATTAAAATACTTCAAAGTTGAAAATTAATATGGATTTGTGATTGATATTGAATTTGAAAGAAAAACATGAATTGCCCGCCAACTTGCGTTTACCTTTCTATTTCACAATTAACTATTCGCTTATCCTGTTTCCGAGATATTATTTTCATTGTATATTGTGCATTATAGTTAAACATATATTATGCACACAAGAAGAAATTTTCTAAAAAACTCTGCTATCGTAGGCGGCTTATTGGGCTTGCCTAAAGTATTGAGTTGCGATACACCCACACCACAAACCAAGACGGACGAACCCCTAATCATCTCCACATGGAATCACGGTTTACCTGCAAACGAGGCAGCTTGGAAAGTCATCGAAAAAGGCGGCAAAGCCATTGACGCCGTAGAAGCCGGGGTGCGAGTCGTTGAGTCGGACCCTGAATCCACTTCGGTAGGCTATGGCGGCTTGCCCGACCGCGACGGCAATGTCACGCTCGACGCCTGCATCATGGACGAGACGGGCAATGCAGGTTCAGTTTGTTTTTTGCAGCATATAGAAAATCCGATTTCAGTAGCGCGTAAAGTGATGGATGATACACCCCATGTGATGCTCGCAGGCGAAGGCGCACTGAAATTTGCTTTGGAAAATGGTTTTGAGAAAAAGAAATTGCTCACTGCTGATTCAGAAAAAGCATGGCGTGAGTGGTTGGTCAAATCTGAATACAAACCCATTATCAATGTAGAAAATCACGATACGATTGGTTTGTTAGCAATGGATAAAAACGGCGACTTATCAGGCGCATGTACCACAAGCGGATTAGCATACAAGATGCACGGTAGAGTAGGGGATTCGCCCATAATCGGTGCAGGATTGTATGTGGATAATGAAGTTGGTGCAGCTACAGCTACGGGTATGGGGGAGTTGATGATGAAAACATTGGGTTCCTTTTTAGTGGTAGAATTGATGCGACAAGGCGCAAGTGCACAAGAAGCCTGTCAAGAAGCTGTCATGCGAATTATCCGAAAATTGGACTATAAAGACATGCAAGTCGGTTATTTGGCGATTGATAAAACGGGTAATATGGGCGCATATGCCATTCATCCCGGTTTTAATTATGCCGTAATGCAAGGTGGGAAAAATGAATTGATAGATGCAAAAGCGTATAGCAATTGATGGTGGACGGTGGACGGTAGATGGTAGACGATTTGTGCGTGCCTAAAATAGGTTGACCTTAATTAGTAAATTGTAAATCCA
>JAHDEO010000640.1 GCA_020628725.1 Saprospiraceae bacterium | reverse complement strand
AATGGAACGTTTTATTTATAAAAATCAATTAAAATGTCCGTTGAGTTGGTTTCTTTGATACACATTATCGCAAAAATCGGAAGTAATGCACTATTTTCCATTTATAATTCAACAAAAAATCACTACAAATAGCATTATTTGAAATTGTGCCATCTCAAATAATTTGTGTAAGTTAGACTCGCAAATCTAAGCCTTTCCTTACACTCACTCTCCCCACGGCATTTTGTGAATAAAATCTTTAGTACATCCAAATCCACGTTCAATCAAACCATCCTTTGCATCGTGTATGCGATACTCTAATTGTTGAGAAAGAAAAGTCGGTGACTCCACCATAATGACGCGCAATTCACCTGATTCAAAATCACATCGTTTTTGGATAGACGCCAGTAAAGGTTCATGATGTAAATGTCCATCACCAAAATTCCAACCCACGACTTCACCCGCGACAAATTCGCCTTCTACCCACTGATAATCATCAATATTATCCACTGCCTTCGGCAAAAGGCTGTGTAACAACCTTCCCGGTAAATGCATTAATCGGAATGCCATCACACGCGATAGAATTGCTTCTGCTGTATCTTTATCGTAAAAAAACAAGAGTTGTTTGATGAGGTCTTTGGATGTCTTGGGGATATTTTGGTCGATTTTCTCTTTGCTATCTCCTTTGAACAGCCAAATGCTATACGCCCACGTACCCGCGTAGTAACGCATGGATAAAAGAAAGGATATTTTTCGAGGGAAAAAATTACCAGCCAAAGGCAAAATAAACAAAGAGGTGGCCAGAACGCCTATTAGAATAGGATGCTGAAGTGCCATTGGTGTAAAACCGGGATGATGGAAAAACAAAGCCCATGCACCAACGACCATAATGACGTTCCATTCCATTGGTACACCCATTGGGAAATTCATAAAAATAAACAGATGAAAGACCGTCAATGCAATCAAAGCATAATACGTAATTTGGGCATTTCCAATAAATAATATCAGTAAAATAGGAGCAGTAAATTCGATAACCGTGCCGAAATGTGACATGTACTTTGCCAATTTACTCGGCTTCAAATTGTCGGGATAAGATTGAAAAAGTCGTTTTTTGAATCCTTTAAACATCGACAAACCCAAACACGGGCTGTTGCAAATCATGACACAAACTGCCGATGTAAAATTAGGCGTAAGTTTGGAAAAAGCCGCCCAAAACCAAATGCCAAACCAAACAATTTTTAGTCCATGTCCTGTCTGTTCAGGAAACATAAAACAGACAATCATCGGCAGGTGAATATCAGCCCGCGCCGCCAGAAAAACCGTTCTATCCAACACCCCACAAAGCGGCAATAGAATAACGACAGGCAGTACGACCTCAGGCGTAATTTTCGGAGCAATACAAACTTGAATCAGGAAATAGTAGAGTAGTAAATTCAGAACGACATCTACGATGCCGCGAGCGTCTTTTCCAATGATAGGCGTATTGGGAAAAAGCGGAACTTTAATGGTATTCGGACGAAGAAAATAAGTAACTCCTCCCAATGGTGGCATGTACCGCCCGGTCAATGGTCCGCTTGCACCGCCGAAGCCGAAGACCTCCAACAACGTTGTCCAAAATATAAACTTTCCGATTGCCTCTAATTCAAACCACCAAGTTCCGATAGTTGCTCTTGTGCCGAGTTCTGTCGAAAAAGAACAAAACCATATCCACATCCACACATAAAACACGATTTTCAAAAAATAAAAAATCGCTATCGAAATCGGCGCACCAAAACCCTGCGTTGCCCATACCTGACACACCATTTTGGCTCTCTGCATAAATGGGGCATCCTTCCAATCCTGATAATCGTAAGGAAGTGGTTTGGGTGCGAGCAAATGGTTCAGGAAGTTCATAGTGTATTAGTCCATAGTCGATGGTCCATAGTCCATAGTGTTATTTTTTGCTATGCAAAAAACAATATTAATTTCGCGTCTGCCTATGGACTACGGACTATCGACTATGGACCAATCATCAATTAAAGCAAAAGCCTCCGGGAATCACACCTACATCATATTTATCAATCTGCACACCATCAAGGCGGTAATATAAAACACTGCCTTTCGACTGAAAATCAGCGGCATCTGTTGTGTAAATATTGTTATTGGTCGGGTCTATACCCAAGCCGTAAAAAGAATAATCATCTGAAGTAATGAAGGGTAATTGCGGCAATGCGGCATCGTCAATATCCATTCTCCACACCTGACCGCTTTCGAGATAATACAACTTATCGCCCGAATCGTTGATGACAAGTTTTTGCGGTGATGAATCGGCATTAGCAAAGGTAAAAACCTGCTCCGTTTGTAGAGTGACCGGGTCAATACGTCTCAAAGCGGGAATGTCTTCGCCATAGTAACCACCATCGCTCAATACCCAAATTTTTCCATTTCTATCTACTTGCAAACTATTCGGTGAGTAAGTCACCGATAAGGTTTGTACAAGCTCGTCCGTATCGGCATCTATCACCATCAAATCATAACTATTCATGATACCGACGAAAACTTTCCCATCAGCCATCACCATCTGCTCGCCCCATCCCGTTGAGATGGTTTTGCTGACTTCATTGGTCTTTAAATCAATGACATCCAGCGTAGTAGAACCGCCAAAAGTAATATTCGTTACATAGGCTTTATCATTATTAATCGGGAAAAAATAACGCGGTGCTGCCAGTCCGTTGATAGTACCTTCGCTTTCGAGGGTCGTAGCATCCGCCACTTCGATTTTACCCGAATTATTCACTACGATATACGCTTTGCCATTGTGAACGGTCATAGATTGAACGACATCGCCGAGTTTGAACTCATTGACTTGTTCAAAAATATTTTCCCAAACATCTCCCGTCTCCCGACTGATTGCCGTAACCGAGCCATTGGACGAACCAAAATTACCTTCATTGAGTACAAAAATATGGTTGTCCAAATCTCCCCATATTGGAGGATTTCCATC
>JAHDEO010000639.1 GCA_020628725.1 Saprospiraceae bacterium | reverse complement strand
CTAAGGCTCGTTTGAGTTTATCGGTAATTGAACCAACCACTACAAGCCAAAACCACCAAAAACCCACCCAAAGCACCAAAATTTAATCAAACTGTCGTAAATTGCGGTTCATCATACAAAAATATCCAAAGGAGATAGTTAATCTATGGACTATCAACTATGGACTATGGACTATCAATTATGAACAATCCAATACTTAAAACACTCCTTCCCCACATCGCCGCATTTTTCATCCTGATGGCGGTGGCTTTCATTTACTTTTTGCCTTCTGTAACGGGTAAAGTTCTCCGACAAACGGATAACTTCAACGCCTACGGAATGCAAGCTGAAATGAAAAAATACGAAGCCAACGGAGACCGCCCTATCCTCTGGACTAACTCCGCATTTTCGGGGATGCCTACCTATCAATTGCGCGGTTCTGACCAGAAAAACTTGCTTCGTCAGATTCCGTATAAGATGTTTTTAGGAGGAAATCGTGTGACGGTACCGCATACGGCTCTATTGCTGTTGATGTTGGGTTTTTACGTGCTGATGATGACGATGGGCGTGGATTGGCGTATTGGAATTATGGGAGCGATTGCCTACGGATTGTGTACCAATTATGTGATTCTAATGGAGGCGGGACACTCTACTAAAATCATCGCGCTTGCCTACACACCTGCCGCACTTGCGGGCGTTCTGCTGGCTTATAGAGGAAAATATTTGCTTGGTGCGGGGATGACCGCCCTCTTTCTGGGCTTACAAATCACTGCCAATCACCTCCAAATCACTTATTATCTGCTCCTGATTCTTGCGATTTACGGCATTTTCAAACTCGTAGATGCCATCCGCAAAGGCGAAATCCCTAACTTCATCAAAGCCTCCGGCGCATTAGCCATCGCTACGATACTCGCCTTTGCTGCCAACACCACCAACCTCTGGACGACTCAAGAATACGCCAAAGAAACCATTCGCGGCAAATCCGAACTCTCCGCCAAAGCCGGACAAGATGGTTTGGATAAAGACTACATTTTTGGTTGGAGTTATGGCATTGGCGAAACGATGACACTGATGTTTCCCAATGCGCGCGGTGGTGGTTCGCTTCAAAGCGGCGAAGGGACGGAGATTTATAATGTGCTGTTACGACAAGTGCAAAGTCAAGGTGCATCCGGCAACCAAGCCAAAGCATACGCTGCTCAACAAGCCGGCAGCATCATGTATTGGGGCGACCAACCTTTTACCGCCGGACCGATTCATTACGGTGCGATTGTTTGTTTCCTCTTCTTTTTGGGCGCATTTTTGGTCAAAGGTCCGATTAAATGGTGGCTTATTGCAGCAAGTATTTTTCTGATAATATTAGCTTGGGGTAAACACTTCTTTTTTAATGACCTCATGGTTGATTATTTCCCTTATTACAGCAAATTTCGCTCTGTCAAAATGACGCTTAACCTCGGTTTGATGTTATTCATTTTGATGGGAACATTGGGCTTGCAGCGTTTCTTCAGCAACGAAATTACCGCCGAGCAAAAACGTCGCGCACTCATGTATGCGGGTGGCATTGCGGGTGGCATTTGTCTGTTAATGTTATTGGGAAGCGGCATGTTGAGTTTTAGCGGAGCCAATGACCCGCAACAAGCCGAAATCCGCGATATGTTACGTGCCGATCGTGCAGGACTACTTCGAGCAGATGTGATTCGCGCTTTCTTGTTTATTCTTGCGGCGGCGGGCGCATTGTGGGCACATACGACAGGACGATTTAAGTCGGCATTTGCGATTCCTACGATTGCGATATTGGTTTTGATAGAGGCTTGGACAGCATCTACGCGATATGTGAACCACGATAGTTTTGAAGAAAAATCAAGTGTGACGGCTGCGGCTCAACCCACGTCTGCCGATACCCAAATTATGAGTGATAAAGACCTGCATTTTCGTGTATTCGACCTCGCGCGTGGTGGGCTTAGAGGCAATGCAACAACTTCTTATTTTCACAAAAGCTTGAGCGGCTACCATGCAGCCAAATTAATGATTTACGAAGAATTGATAGGGGCTTACCAACTCAATGATGTTAATTCGAATGGTCAAATTCTCGATATGCTCAACACCAAATACCTCATCACAGGCGGTCGGGAAAACCCGCCGCAAGCCGTTCCACGCAATACCAATTTGGGTAATGCATGGTTTGTTAATGATTTTAAATTAGTGGAAAATGCAGATGCGGAATTATCGGGATTAAAAAGCCTCAATCCGCGTACCACCGCATTAGTACAGAAAAAATATAGCGATTATTTAAGCGGTTTAAATCTAAGTGCTGATAGTCTCGCGAATGCAGGAAATTACATTCATCTCACGGATTATCATCCCAGCAAAATGACTTACGAATCCAATGCAAATAGCGAACAACTCGCCGTTTTCTCGGAAATTTATTATCCACCGAAAAAAGGTTGGAAAGTCTACATCGACGACCAACCTGCGGACAAGGATTTCATTAAAGCCGATTACGTATTACGCGCTATGCGTGTTCCCGCAGGCAAGCATAAGATTGAAATGCGTTTTGAGCCGCGCTCTTTTTATACCGGAGAGACGATTTCCTTGATTGGGTCAATATTGGCAATGTTATGTTTTGTTGGTGGAATGGTCTACTGGGGTAGGAATACAAATTTTGCTGAGTTGGGATCTTTTCCAATTTATGACCCTGAACCGGCGACTGTCAAAGTAAAAAAATCTGCACCACAGAAGACAGTTAAAACGGTAAAAGAGACACCCCAAAAGGCAGCGGGTAAGAAAAAAGGGAAACGAAAAAAATAAAAATCATAGAAGCAACCGTCTTACTGAATTTATTTCAGTATCTCCCAAACGATAGAAAACTAGTGTTGCACAAAACATCTAAATTTGAGTTTGAGTTATACTTTGCGCGGCATAAATTTCGGAAAATAAAAGCACTGTATCTTTGAAAAAAGTGTCGATAGACACGCCCGATTTAGTAGCCCC
>JAHDEO010000089.1 GCA_020628725.1 Saprospiraceae bacterium | reverse complement strand
AATATTTTATTTGGTACGGAAATTAAATTTGGATTTACAGGAACGCCCTAAGTAGATTAATGTCTGGTGGGAAATCGTATTTTGTCTCATCATAAGCAGGTATAAACCGGACTGTAAACCCATTTATGAGCAACTCGTGAACTCCTTTTGATACACCATAATCGAAATACTCAGCAAACCCATGCATGATTTTATAATTCGCAGCTATTTCATGTTTGTGATAATTCGGTTTTAGACTCATTCTATTTACAACATTCTATAACACTCGCTATTCATATCCAATATAGTGAAATCTGATTAAGATTTACGTTTCATATTCTAAACTCCTTTTGAATCCAATCAATAACTGAACTTTCGTCTGAAAAAGAAATTTCTTCTTGAATATTCATCTTTCCATATAAAATTTCATAAGAATCATTTGTAACATGAATTGTACAGAAAGCATCGAACCTGAACACCCCTTCAATTTCAACTATAGGGTTTAGCTTTTTTCCGACAACAAGAAAATTATTTTTGTTAATAATTGTCAAGTAGCCCTTGTTATCTAATTTAGCTTTCAGAATTTCTATCATAACTACACTCAGTTCTCGTATTTTTCTTTTATGATTCTCGCATACTGTTGATATTCTTCTTTTTCTTGGTCTGACATTAGTTGCCATTCAAGTGACTCAATTTCTTGAGTCAACTCATTAAGTCTAAGTAATTCACTTTTATTTTTACTAACAAACAAGTTGAATTCTTCTTTGGTATTAAAACTCTTATTTCCATAATTTTCAAATAATATTTTTTTCTCTGCCTTTAATTCAGCCATTCTTTTTTCAATTTGTTCTTTTTTCATACTCATAAATCTAAAATGTTCAGATGAGTTGGGTAATAAAAAATGGCAGACGCTCAAAAAACATCTGCCATTCTATTTCAAAAAAATCCACGAAAATTCGTAAAATCCGCGTTCTACTATTTCACAGCAAATTGACGAGCAACCGTCAAGCCATCAATCGTAAAAGCAGCAAAATAACTACCTGATGATAAATGACTTACACTCATTTGCTGGACGTGTTGACCGGAAATGTTCTGCAAGTTAGTCCTTTCAACCAACTTGCCATTTACATCATAAATTTCAATCAAAATATCATTAGTATTTTCCAATGACACGTCAAAATTGATGTATTCTACAGCCGGATTCGGGAATGTAGTGACTTCAAAGCCTTCAATCACTGCCACTGCATCAATGCCTACCAAGCCTGCAAATCGCGCCTCAAACTCTTGCCAAAACTGATTCGCAATCGTCTCACTATGAATGATTAATGTGTTCTCATCATTACGAACTTCTGCACTCGTTGACCAGTTGTGCGAACCTGTGATGACGAGCGGGTCACTATTTGGTGCATCAGCATCTACGATGCAGTATTTGTGGTGAATCGTACCGCTTGCAGGGTGGTCGATGACATTGACACCGTTATTTTGCATAAAGTCAAACTCCGTTCCTGTATCACCTGTATTTTCTATCATGCCTCGCACGTCTATACCTGCGTTATGCAAATCTACCATCGCTGAACCCAAGTCATTAAACGTGAAGCTCAGTATCGCAAAATCCACTTGCGAATCTGCCGAGCGTACCGCATTTTCAATTCTAAATGACACATTATCCGAAGGCGAAAAATAGGACTCCACGAGTGTGCCGCCGATATTGAAAAGGTGAGGCGTATTGTCCGTTTTATTTTCGCCTGCGAATGAATTGAAAATACCCGGAGTCGGGTCTGAACTTCCCCACATTTCCTCAAATTCAAGCGTGTAAGCCTTCGCAAGTGCTTGGTCTTGAATGACAACGACATTATTAAAATCACCTCCAATATTATTATTCGTCCAGTTCATAGAACCTGTAATGACCTTTGAATCATCTGCCGAATCGACATCAATGACCACGAATTTATTGTGCATCAATTTACCAAAATTGCCATCAGCTTGTACCTGAAATATTGGAAATGGTGGTGTAGGATTGCTGATACCCGAATTAAATTCGTCAGAATCTGTAATATAGCGCACAATGACGCCACGCTCGTGAGCATCCGTTAGTGCAGCCGTGAGGTCGTTGCGGTTATTATTATAAACAGCGACATCGATGGAAGTTTGCGCCGCATCAATCTGGTCTTTGAAAAATTGGAGCATTTGTGGACCATACAATATGGTAGGGTTGGTGCCGGACGATACTGAATTGTCAATGATGTTGTTGAAGTACACATCAATTTGTCCCGATGACGTGGAGGCTGTACTATACAACCTCACCGGGGATTCCAGTTCCGTACCACCTGATTCAGCGATGATTTGTGCGTAGTAAAATGTCGCTGCATCCAATCCCGTAAATGTGTACGTACCAACGGTCGCATTGCTATTGGCAGTAACCTCACCAAGTTCTAAACTCTCCGTCAATCCGTAGCGGACACTGTGACTGGCAGCGGCGTCGGTTTCCCATGTAAGCGTAAAGCCGGTTTGCGTAATATCACTTTGTTCGGGCAATGTGGTGATAGTGAAACCCACTGCATTCTCAATATCATCCAAACCACGCGGTAACAATTGATAATTGCTTTGAAAAACAGAAACAATACCCGTCATATTGACCGCGCCAAGTGGAATAATCGTACCCACCAACGGGTGACCACTACGTACGTAAATAACGCTTGATTCGCCATTCGTATCCGTAAATTCATGTGTACCAACGCCGAAAATATTACCTGCATCAGCGAAGGTAACATTCTGAACAGTAGCGAGTTCGGATTCAATATCGCCATTGAGTCCGGTAGGTGTAACGACATGTGGTGCAGGAAGTGCATTGCCCGTAGAATTGACCGTATGCGAAGTCACATTCGACACTTGAATCAAGCCGTTGAACATGCCCATTTCGCCTGTCACCGTGACGTTATCGCCTTCATTCCAAGTATTTGTTACATCCGGGAAATAGACGGCTAAACCCGCCGTAGCATCCTGCACATAACGTATCGGTCCGAGTGATTCGCCATTTGTGACTACGCCTGTAATCGTTAGGTTTGCGCCTTGTGCGTAAGTACGTGCCTCCGCAATATCAGCTTGTGCAAAAATGGTGTTTGAGATAAATAATGCTATGAAAAGCAGTAAAAGATTTTTCATATTGTTTTTGTGAAAGTCGATAGTCCATAGTCCATAGTCCATAGGAAAACGTGAACGACTCGCGTCCTGCCTATGGACTATGGACTATGGACTACGGACTAATTAAAATGAAATTTGTAAAGATGTATTAAAACGTCTACCTTGTCCGAAAAATACAGAAGCAGATTTTGCGTCGAAATCCGAGTAAGTTGGGGAAAGGAAATTATCGTTGTTCGTAGCGTCTCCGATGAATTTTGTGTTGAATACATTGATGACATTAAAACGTAATCCCATTCGTATTTTATTGAAATTGAAATTATAACCTGAGTGGAAATCGGTTAAGAAATAATCCGGCATCTGCCAAGATTCTCTACCACCGTTTGCGCCTTGCAGATCTTCAGGATTGAAGTTGGCGAAGTTCTTACCGAAATAGGTCCCTCTCAACTTTAAATATAAGCCCTTGAATGGCTCATAGCGTACCATTGCGCCCAACTGTGTTTGTGCGGCATCGCCTACGTGTACACCTTTTGCATCGAATTGATAAATTTCACCGTTAGGCAAGGTCGTTTCGGCAGCGGAATTCCAAATCCAATCACCGAATGATGCCAATCCTTCGATAGTCAAATCATCTATTGGTTTGATGGCAAAATCTAATTCCACACCCATATGTCGTGCCGAAATACCATTGACATTAACTGTAATTCGCTCGGAATCAGGATCGGAAGGGTCGGAAAGTACGACAGGCAAACGGTCAAGTGGTTTGTTGTTCCAATTGGTGAGGTAGCCGTTCAGATTCGCAGAGAATTTTTGGCTTTTAAAACCGTAACCACCTTCTACCGCAAGAATGATCTCGTTGGTCGTGTTTTCTACTACATAATATTTACCCAAAGTAGAATTAAAACCCGTCATGGAATTGACCACATCTTGTCCATAACTGCTATTAATCACGTTGTTGTAACGTGGCGCACGCGACAAGTAGCCTGCATTCATAAACACGCGATGAGATTGGTTGATATTATAGCCCACACCCGTTTTGAATGTGTAGCTGGGTTTCCACAACCAATCCACTCGTTGATTGATTGCGGAGGTCGAATCTACGGCTAAATTTTGTGCGGCAGCAGCAGTCACATCATCCGGATTAGGATTGTCAACGGTGTACATCGTGCCATTATGAACCACAGGGTCAGCATAGGAAATGAAGAAGTTTTCTCCGTCAATATCCAATTGTTTGTGAAACATATAATCATCCAAACTGTATCCCGTTTCCGCAAAAGAAAGATTGACGAATGCCGATAAATTGTCCTTCGTATATTCCAGTAAACCAAAAAGTCCTGCCCATCCTACATAGCCGTCGTAATTGTAGAAATAGCGGTCGCCTTCCTGTAATTGCGAATTTCCTTGGTCGATACGGGCATTGCGCTCGCTACGGAAATAATCACCACCTAAAAGGTCATATACGATGCGATAATGCTCGCCTTCATAATAACGCAAATCCAAACCACCGGAAAGTTTGAGTGTCTCGGTGAGGCTGTGATTGAAGGTTGAAAGTCCGCCTACCCAAAAGTGATTATTGATGCTTGAGCGAAGGATGCCGGAGGATATTTTGTCACCGCCGGTGAAGATACTGACGGTTGAATTATTATTATATGCCGTCTGCAAATCCGGTACACCGATAGTCGATGAGGCTACCCCCGTAACTCCCATACCGCCACCATTTCCAATAGAAACATAAGCGACATTCGATAATGAAGTGCGTTCATTCGGTTGCCAAAAATGACGGAAACTAAACTGCGGTTTGTGATAATAATTTTTACGAGAATTGAAGGATTCCACATCGGCGCGAGTCGTATCGCCTTCGCTATTGGCGACCCAACGTTCTAAGTCGTTGATGTGTCTATTCCAGCGCAAGCCCATATTTGCGCCCGTTGCTGCAATATCGGCAGGAACACCTGCATCTATGGCATATTCAGCATCAAAATCTTGAATTCTGGAGCGAAAAGAACGTTGCCCGTGCTGCTGCGGCGCACCAAAGCCGGATAAGCTAATCAAGTGATTGCCCAATTCTTTATCCAATCTTAGATAATAAAAATAGCCTTTGGTGAAGTTACCATCTACCCAGCCATTACCCTGCTTGTAAGATGCAGCGGTGGAGATACCCCAGCCGTTTTCGAGGCGTCCGGTGGTATAGCCGAAATTCGTTTGTAGGAAGCCGTTATTACCTACGGTTTGTCGTAGACGTCCGCCGCGACGAGATTCGATGCCCTTCGTGAGAATATTAATCGTACCACCTACGGACGGAATGGCAAGTTTGGATGCGCCCAATCCGCGCTGCACTTGCATGGTCTTCGTGACCATATCCAAGCCAAACCAATTGGACCAATACACCCAACCGTTTTCCATATCATTTACCGGAATACCATCAAGCATTACAGCTACATTTCGCTGATTAAATCCGCGTATCGTGACCCTTGCATCGCCATCTCCGCCCCCCGTTTCGGTCGCATAGACACCGGGTGTGGAGTTGAGCAACATCGGGATGTCACGAGCTGCAAGTTCCTCTTGAATCTTAACCGTAGGAATATTGGAAAAGGCAACAGGAGTACGGCGTTCGATAGCAATATCTGCCGTCACGACGACCTCCGTGAGTACTTCCGAGGATTCGCCCATGATAATGTCTTTCGTAACAGAAGCACCGCTAATCACGACAGTTTCCACACGGTCTTCAAAGCCGACATAGGAGAACTTGACTTCATGCGTACCATTCGGTAATTCAAGTCTGTAATCGCCGTTAAAGTCAGTAACGACACCCTTTTCTCCGACATAGACTGTAACACCAATAAGTGGCTCTAACAGGTCATTGTCGGTGACTTTTCCGCTAAGGGTATAGGTTTGAGCTTGTATATTCAGGGCAGATAGGGTGAGGATAAAGAGAAGTATATAACGCATAATAATGGATAATGGATAACGGATAACGGTTAATGGTTAACATGGTATTTTCGCGTAGCGAAAATTTATTATTATCCATTATCCGTTATCCATTAATCATTACTTAACTACAAATTTCTTAACTGTACGTTGATTGTCATCAAAAATAACATTAACTACGTACATACCACTTTGATAATCATTGACATTCAAGCGAATTTCAGTGCTGAAGTTGTCATAATTTTGTTGGAAAACTTTCTTTCCTGCTAAATCGTAGACTTCAACTTGGAGGATGTTTTGTGGTGCATCGACCAAGAGCCAATTGCTTGCAGGATTGGGCTGTATGTTGACAGGAACTTCGTTGACGACTTCATTGATCCCGACAAAATTCGGATCGCAACTGCATCCGTGTGAACCGAGATTAGTGAAATCATTATTACAGTAATAATCCCACTCATTGTATGCAAGCGTATCACCAAGAATAGCAGCTACAATACCTGCACCTTCTTCTACCCATGCACGACGTACGATGGTAATGTCGCGTGTAATCCATTTGCCGTTAGCATCTGTCCATGCAGGTTGCCCGATGGTATTCTCCGGGTTTTCGCCGATAACACCTACCACATCTACGATATTGCTACCGTCAGCAGCTATTGAACTACCTGAAATGAGGAATACCGCATCGTTACCGTTATAACTCATGCCATTAGCTACATTGTAATCAGGACAAGCGAAGGTGTCAGCTTTTGCTTGAAGGTCGTAGTCTGCATTATAAGTGGCACCGTATTCATAGGCATTGCCGTTGTCGTCATCAATGTATTGAACGTAGAGGCGTGGTTCGTCTCTGCAAAAATCCATAATCGGCTCTCCTGTGAGCGAGTCGATGCGTGTTTCGAATACATTATAACCATTCCACACGGGAAGGTCGAAACCTGTACCGTCTTCTTGGCGTCTGTCGAGTACTACGACATATGCATCATAAGGCTGAAGCATGACATTCGGTAGTACAATGGGACCTCCAGTAGAAGGTGTGGTAGAACCATTGCTGAAACGCCCGACAGCGTAGCCACTCAAATTGATGGCTTGCTCTGTAGGGTTGTAGATTTCGATAGCTTTGTTGTTGTTTGAGCCTTCGACATACTCAGAAATGAAGAGGTTTGTGCATTGAGCCATCAAACCTGCTGCAACAAATATTGAAAAGAGGGTGAATAAAAGTTTTTTCATATGTACTATTATAATTTTGAATGAATGAATTTTGAATTTTGAATGAATGAATCAGACAAAATTTTGTAGAGAAAATTCATGAATTTTCTCTACGTCTGCATTCAAGTTTAAATTCAATGCAAAAGTACAATAAATACGGGAAAATGTATGGTCGCAAGGAGGACGAGAGGGAGAATTTAATTTTGGGTTAATATAGGACTGAATTTAAGGTTTGAGAAAAATCAGCAGCGAGATTATGTGTTTGTTATATCGGGTGGATGCACTCCAAATACTATCAATGCTGCACGTAAATTGACAGCTTCCGTTCGATTGATTTTGAGACAATTTACTGTTGCTCTACCTATGGAGGAAATACCAATGATAAGGGTTTGACTTTTATTCCAAACGAAATGTTTTGACCACTTCTCTGTTCGAGGATTGAATAATGGAACTTTTGTTTGGCTTACAGCATCTACACAAAAAAGCTTGTTGTATTTACAGCCGTTACAATGAGAACATGCCCATGCAAGATTATCCAAATCATCAGTACCGCCTTTGGAGATAGGAATGATGTGGTCTATGGTAAAAGTAGAAAATGCATATTGGTCTAAAGCCATGCAATATTCGCAACAATTATTTGCACGTTTTCGGACAAAAGCAAGTGTTTTGGAGGTAACTTTAGCCATTATATTGAGGTTGAATGCCAAGTTCTTCTGTAAGTTCGGGTAATGAGACGCCTCTCAATTGGGCTAATTTTCCTAAGATATTTATACGTTCTAAGCGCAGTTGTTCTTCCTTTTTAATCAAATCAAATAACAAATCAAGTTCGTGTTTCGACAATTCTTGTTTTTCTCTTTTTTCTCTCAAATCCAATAATTGACGAAGTTCATTATCAGGAAATACACAGGTATTAAGTGCTTGCAATAATTCAATTTCCGTAGACTCATCTTGTACCAAATGCTCAATTTGTAAAATAATTGCCTCATCTTGTATACCTACAAGCTGTTCGATGATATTAAATTTACGTGTTTCCAAATTGAGCGACATACTTGAATTTTTATTTCAAAATAAGTAAAAAACAAATAAAAAGCAATGGATGTGTAGGGACAAGGCATGTCTTGTCCCTACACATGTATTATTTTTTACCGTTGTTCAAAAACTATCTCTACACGACGGTTTTTCGCTTGCCCTTCGCTGGTGTAGTTGTCGGCGATGGGTCTTGACTCGCCGTAGCCGATAGCCTGTACTTTCGACGGATCGATGCCTTTACCAACAAGATAAGATTTTACGGATTCTGCTCTTCGTTGTGAGAGGGCTTGATTGTATCCGCGCGAACCTACGCTATCTGTATGTCCGGCAACTGTAATGGACGTACCCGACTCATTGAGTGCAATAGCAATTTGGTCGAGATTATAGTGGAAATCAGCATTAATTTTGTCAGAATTGTAGGCAAAAAGCAGGTCGGCAAAGGAATAGGTCTGTCCTTTTTCAATCGCCACTTCCACATCGGCAACTTCAAGCGCAGCAGTAGCCACCTCTACGGTTTCCTCTGCTGCTTTTTCTGCGGCTAACTTTTCAGCTTCTTCCTTCTCTTTGGCTGCTTTTTCTGCTGCCAACTTCTCGGCTTCTTCTTTTTCTTTAGCCGCTTTTTCTGCGGCTAATTTTTCAGCTTCTTCTTTTTCTTTAGCCGCTTTTTCTTCTGCCAATTTCTCAGCTTCCTCTTTTTCTTTAGCTGCTTTCTCAGCCGCTAATTTTTCAGCTTCTTCTTTTTCTTTGGCTGCTTTTTCGGCTGCTAATTTTTCGGCTTCTTCTTTTTCTTTAGCTGCTTTTTCGGCTGCTAACCTTTCAGCTTCCTCTTTTTCCTTAGCTGCTTTTTCTATATCATTTGTTTCGGTGTCGATTTTGCCTTTACCATCCGCATCTAAAGCTGCAACAGGGTCAATCGTACTCGGACGATAGCGTTCCGGCAGGTCGATTTCGTACAAGTCCTGCTTAGGATTACCTGACGCGAAGAAAGCACGTTCGCCATCTGCTGTGATTTTGTAGCCCCAGTCTGTTCCTGTGGTATTGATGTCTCTACCAAGATTGACGGGTCTGCTCCATGATGTCCATGAGTCACCTTGACGAGTGGTCATGAAGACATCCATACCACCAAGTCCGCCGCGTCCATCGGAACTGAAATACAGCGTTTGCATATCCGGGTGGAGATAAGGCGTACGTTCATTGCCGGGCGTATTGACATTGCTGCCGAGACTGACGAGCGAACCCCATCCATTACCTTTTTTGGGTACATAATAAATGTCGGTTTGCTTATCGCTTGCCTTTCGCATGACTGTTAGAATCATTCCCTGACCATCAGCGGTCATTTGGGCGTCAGCTTGCCAGTAGTTGGTATTCAGAGGGTGGGGGAAAGGCTTTGGCTCAGTCCAGCCTCTTGAGTTTTTGTCGGAGTAGGTAATTCCGCCTTTAGTTTGGTCGGTTCTTTCATCGTAAACGGGTTGGTAGAGAATCAGACGCTCGCCATCGGCACTGACGGAGAGTGGTACTTCACCGTAAGGCGTACAAATGTCTTTCAACACCTTTGGCTTTGACCATTTACCATTTGAGAATTTTGATACAAAAATGTCATCACTTCCTACACCATCATCGCGCGAATCACCTGCAAAATACATCGTTTTATCGTCTGCCGTCAGGCACAACATATGTTCATCAGCCGAAGAATTGGCAGCCGAAACAGGTCGGCGATTCACCATATCCGAAGGTCGCGTCAACAATTCGTATAACTCCAAATAAGCGGGATAATTGGTGAAATCCTGCTTGTATTTTTCCATTTTACGGGCTGCTTCATCCCATTTTCCGGCGTTGAGTTGGGGCTTTATCCATGTGAGGAGTTCGTCCCATGATTTTTTCTTGGGTTTGACTTGTAGTGCCTGGGCGGGTTGGTCAGGCTTGCCGGATGTATTGGGTGCGGCAGGTTTATTTGGTCTGATACCGCGCATCATCTGGACTTTTATATTGGCAATATCAGCGAGTGTATTGCCGGAATATGTTTTGGCAAATGCTTCGAGTGTTTCAGCTTTGCCTGTTTTGTAGGCTACTATAAATTTATCGGCTGTACTACCTGATGAAAAGGGGCTTTGCGGGTGTGCATCTTTGAACTTATCCAATTTGTAACCATTTTCTGCCACATAAGCCTCAAATAATCCCAAATCTACTTCATCGGCAACTTCGGGTGAGTAGCGGGTGAAGTCTTTGCGCTCATAATTTTCATAGATTTTGGCGTAATCCGCATAGGTATTGAGCAATTTGGCGTTTTCGAGTGCGGCGGTATTGCGAAGCAGGTATATTTCCTTTCTCGGTTCGGAAGATAATTTGAAATTCTGAAGCACGTAATCCAAATCTTCTTCTGTGTTTTTCTCTTTCGCCTCCATAATGACGGTATTCAAGATTTGGTCGCGCAGATTTTTCATGAGCGAATATTTGAACTTGTTCTTCGTCAAGTCGGCTTTTTGCGAGTCTTTCAACTCTTTGTGCGTATCACGGGCTTCGCTTACATAATCGAAGGCGCGCTTCATATCGCGTTCCGGGTAGCGTTCGTCCGAATACACCAATGCCAAGCCGTAAGCACCGACCACGCGTGTTTTTTTGCTATCGTATAATGATTCAAAAGCGTTTTTGGCGGACATTATATCACCGCGTTCCCATTCCTTAAACCCATCATAATTTTGGGCAAAAACAGCAGAAAACATTAAAATCATCAGGGCGTTTAACAATACTATGCGTTTCATATACGTTAATTAATTCTTAAATTAGAGACAAGAGATGTGAGATATTAGACGCGAGATTAGAGACGAGAGATGCGAGCAGAATTTTTTTTAATGTAAAATGTAAAATAATAAGTGCAAAATATAAAAGTTGTATTGCGTATTTATTTTTTACAATTAATTCATTTCTAATTTCATATAAATGAAAAATGAATAAAATATATGCGTACTGCCAACACTTTTACATTTTAAATTTATTATTTTACATTTTACATTAATAATTCTCTTGTCTTACATCTCTCGTCTCTCGTCTAATTTACACAAATGTAATAAAAAACAAAAAGTTGTCACAATGTAGACTCTTTCCCCTTATTCAAACTGAAAAAAACGTCATAAATTGTAACTTTAAACTTAATATTGCCGTAATTTTTTAAAAGGTTACGGGTTACGGGTTACGAGTTACGGGTTACGAGTTACCAAAATACCTCGAAACGCAATATTTTGTTTGTAGTAATAATGAAGCTACTACGTGTTTTTTGCGTATATTTAGTTAACTCGACTCGTAACCCGCAACTCGTAACCCGTAAACCCGAAACTCGTATTAACAAAACTGTTAAATATGCGCCATATTTTTATACTTAACCGCAAATACCTGTCCTACTGTTTTTCTGTTTTTATGTTGTTGTGCTTTTTCGTGCAAGTATCTCATGCACAAAGTTTCAAGCGCATGTATGCCAAGCGCACAGAGACGCCTCCACAAATTGATGGTTTGCTAAACGATGCAGTGTGGAAGGAGGCAAGACCAGCCAAAGATTTTACCGCCTATTTTCCGATGCCGGGAGTAGATGCTGCACAACAAACCGAAGTACGTATTTTGTACGACGACAAAGCAATTTATGTTTCGGCGATTATCAATGAAGAAGATGTGTCGCGTGTGGCAAAGGAACTGGGAGTACGGGATGATAATTCTCTACAAACAGACATGTTTCAGGTCTTTATTGACCCGTATGCACAAGGACAAAATGCTTTTGGATTTGGTGTGACGGCATCGGGTGTACAGTTGGATGTGTCAGTGAATCGAGAAAATGAGGAAGCGGCAGTATTCGGTGGTGTACGGGAACCTCGTATCACGGTGCCTTCGCTGGATAGATACATGTCGTCGGGGCGTACGGGAGAGCGTATTTATGAGGGCGTAAGGGCAGATGTAGAAGATGACCCTTTGGTGCAAAGTGATGGTTTGGCTTGGGATGCAGTATGGGATAGTGCCGTGAAAACCTACCGAAATGCTTGGACAGTGGAAATGAAAATTCCTTATTCTGCGTTGCGTTTTCCTGATAAGGATGTGCAGGTGTGGGGCATCAATTTCATGCGAATTACCGATAAAAATGATGAAACGGCTTTTTGGAATGAGGTCGATCCTGCGGTCGGGGGCTTTGTGAATCAGTTTGGTCGCTTGCATGGCATTCGTAAAATCAAACCACCTGCGCGATTGTCGTTTACGCCGTATTTGATGAATCGCTTTGATTATATTCCGACGGGGCGCGATACGAGCAATTGGAACTCAACACTTTCAGGTGGAGTTGATTTGCGTATTGGTTTTAATGAGACGACGACTTTGGACTTTTCATTGATACCGGATTTCGGGCAAGTGCAGTTTGATGATGTGGTGCTGAATCTTGGTCCGTTTGAGCAGCGTTTTGATGAAAATCGTCCGTTTTTTACCGAAGGGTTTGAGATTTTTGATAGGGGAGGGATTTTTTATTCACGCAGAATAGGCGAAGAACCTGTTTATCGTCAATTGCTCGAAGATGATGCTAACCAACCACTCGGAGAGCAAATCATTCTGACACCTTCGCAAACGCTCACTCAAAACCCTGTCCGTTCACCACTTATCAATGCCACGAAATTGACAAGCCGCAATCGCAAAGGCTTAGGTTTTGGCTTTTTTAATGCCCTTACAGGCAGAACATTCGCGGAAGCGCAAGAAGGTAATGGCGCGATTTTCAGAGAAATACCAACAGGCCCGATGACCAATTATAATGTCATTGTTTTCGACCAATTATTGCCCAATAATTCGCATGTTAGTTTTACGAATACTAATGTAACACGCGGCGGAAGCGCGAGGGATTCTATCGTATCGCCACTCACTGACGGCGGCTACCGCGATGCCAACGTGACGGCACTCGAATATGCTTTGTTTGATGATGATAATAATTACGGAATCATCGGGCGTGGGTCTATCAGTCAGATTTTTCAGCGAGATGTAAATGATAATCCGCGTGGACAAGGCGGTTTCGCTTATAATGTAAAAGCGGGGAAATTCGGTGGGAGATTCCGTTATAGCGTAGAGCGTGATGTCGAAAGTCGTAAATACGACGCCAATGATTTGGGCTTTTCCACGAATAATAGAATTTTTCACAGAGGAAGGGTAGAGTATAAATTATTGCGTTCGTTTTTCGGTTTTTATGACATCAATTTCTACACAGGTATCAACCACGAACAACGTTTCGCGCCATTGGCTTTCGCGAATTATTTTGTAGAAGGTGGTGCTTGGTGGACATTCAGCAATAACTTAGGGATGGGGGTTTTCGGGGAATATTTTCCGCGCTCGTCGAATGATTATTTTGAATCGCGTCGGGAAGGTTTGCCGTTTTTGATACCGAAAAATTATGAGTTTAATACCTTCGTAGCGACCGATTTGGCGAATCCTTTTTCTTATCAATTCAACTTTGGTTATCGTGCTTATCCTGAATGGGAGGCGCGGGCTACGCGATATGGTGCGCTGGCACGTCTGCGTTTTGGGCGCGGCTTGAATTTACAAGGTAATCTGGATTATGTTACTCGTAAAAATGATTATGGATTCGCAGATGATGGAGCAGACGGCGCAGTTATCATGGGACGCCGTGACCGCCGGGAGATTACGACAGCAGTGACAGGAAATATTATTTTTAGTCCGAAAATGGCTATCACAGCACGAGGTCGTCACTATTGGGCATTGGTAGATTATCAGGAATATTTTCAATTGAGACAAGATGGCACACTCCGCAGCACGACTTATGATGAGGACAATAATACGAGTTTCAATTTGTACAATATTGACCTGATTTATCGCTTTAGATTCGCGCCGGGAAGTGAGTTTAATATCATTTGGAAACGTACCTTGTTGAATGATAATACCGAATTTACATACAATTATCTTGATAATTGGGCGGTATTGAATGATGAGGTTATTGCAGATAATTTATTGTCTGTCAAACTGTTGTATTATTTGGATTATTTGTCCATTCAAAGGAGAAGAGGGCGATAAAATAAAATGAGCATTCCGAGAGTTAGTTTTCTCCAAGAAAAAATGAAATTGAAAAAAGCGATTTGCAGGGATGCCTGAATTAGAGTTAGTTGAGTATCGACATGTAACAAAAGGACGTTTGAATTTTATTTTAAACGAATCAACGAAAATTTAAGGTCTGCGCCACTTCCGGGCAGTGTTTCATCACTTCTGTTACGCGATTTTCCAAGTATAATTCTATTTCTTCCGAAGTCATTTTGCGGAGTGCGCGTTCTTTATAGCGTTTAAATTCTGGGTCATTGGTGCAGTCGTCCATTTCGGTGGTGAGTTGTGAGCGTTGGCGACTGAGTTCACTCATTCTCTCTTCTGTTTTTAGTGAATCTTCTAATTGGTAATTAGCTTTTTCTGTCAATAATTCTTCTGTGACTTTGGCGAGTGGTGTGGCGCATTTGCAGTAATGTAAGGCTTCTTTTTCGGCGAGTGGGGTGGTGTCTGTGTTGCAGGATAGAATTAGTATTGTAATGACTATCAGGGGAATGTATGATTTTCTACTTGGTAGCTTTTCATTACGCTTTTTCAACCTCAACCCCAACCCTTCTCCAATCTTGGAGAAGGGAGCTACATTTATTTTTTGCTTTGCAAAAAATAAATAAACTCCCCTCTCCTTTAGAAGGAGAGGGGCTGGGGGTGAGGTTTGCGGAGTATGTTCGCTATTTTTTTTATTTAAATGAAAAATAATATCTAAATTCATTTTGAACTTGTACTTGATACTTGCTCTTGAACTTGACTTTGCACTTTCGGTTCTTTATATCCTTTCCCATCAATCAATATCTTCGCAATAATCTCACACATAATTTCCGACGTACCGCCGCCGATTTGTCCCAATCGCGCATCCCGAAACATCCGCGCCAGCGGATAATCTTCCATAAAACCATAACCACCAAACATTTGCAAACACTGCGTCATGACCTTATCGGCGAGTTGGGTGCAGAGTAGCTTTGCCATAGATGCCTCTTTCACCACATAATCACCATCCATGTAGCGTTGGTAGATGCTGTACACAAACTGTCTGTTCATTTCTATTTCGGAAGCCATTTGTGCGATACGGTGGCGTAGGACTTGGAATTTATTGATTTTTCGTCCGAAGGCTTCGCGCTCGCTCATATATTGGAGCGTGACTTCGAGGGCATAATCAGCCGCGGCATAGCCACCGACCGCCAATGCCAATCTTTCCGACACAAAATGCTGCATGATGTAGAAAAAACCCATGTTTTCATCGCCCAGCAGGTTTTCCGCCGGCACACGCACATTATCAAAAGCAATCTCGCCCGTATCCGAAGCGTGCCAACCGAGCTTCTTGAGTGGCGTAGCACTCACCCCCTCCAAATCACGGTCAATAATCAACAAACTAATCCCACTACTCCCTGCCGTTGGGTCGGTTTTGACTACCGCAATAATGTAATCACTCAATACGCCATTCGTGATAAAAGTCTTCGAGCCGTTGACAATATAATAGTCGCCCTCACGCACCGCCGTCGTCCTGATTGCCTTGACATCAGAACCACCAAAGGGTTCTGTAATCGCGAGACAACCAATGAGTTCGCCCTTGATACCGGGTACAAGATAGCGTTGTTTTTGAGATTCGTTACCTTCTGCATTGATGTGTGTAAGCGCGAGTAGCGGATGCGTACCAATCGAAGCCCCGAATCCACCGGAATTCATCCGAGCGATTTCTTCATCCCAAATTACATTATACCAACGGTCCAATCCCATACCGCCGTAGGCTTCGGGCAAGATGAGTCCAAAGTAGCCCATTTCGCCAAACTTCCGATAAATACTGCGCGGAAGCTGCCCGTCTTCTTCCCATTGATTGACATTCGGGCGGACTTCTTTTTCTAAAAAATCGCGAAATGATTCGCGGAACATGTCGTGGTCGGGTGTAAAATAGTATGATTGCATAATTGTTAAAAAGTAGCGCGGTCTGTAGACCGCACCCATTTTTTGCGTAGCAAAAAATAAATTACAGTCTACAGACTGTTTTACATAGCCTAATTTTCATTCTTAGTTCTTTTGTCCAATTTTTGTTTAAACTCTTCTCCGTCGTCTTCTTCTTTCAGCACCTTTGGTTTTTTATTGTTTATTGGTGATAATGGCTTCCGATTCGCATATTCTGATTCTTCTTTAGAAAGTTCTTCGATAACCTTCTCATATAATTTATCGACTACTTCCGCATCGTTCATCCACAATTTCAGATTACGCTCCAAATCTTCCTTCGTAATATTATGAATTCTATAAATGTCCTCATAATAAATTGCCAACAAACTATCTTTTACATTCGTTCGCTCGGATTGGGCGATAGCTTCTGCAAGGTGAACATCCTTGAGAATTTGTATCATTTTTTCCTGTGGAATGTCCGGTTCTATTTTCTTGGGAGCCACAGTCGTTTCATTACACGCTGTAAATGTAACAATAGCCAAGATTATCCAAAACAAATCGCGTATGTTTGCGGTTGTTTTTTTTCGGGAAGAATAAACAGTTGTTTTCATATTATTTAAAATAGTTGAGTTCATAGTTCGCAGTTCATGGTTCATAGTTCACAGTAAATTATGCAAATGTACTATCAACTATGGACTATCGACTATGGACTACGGACTGATGTACGACAAAATACAAAACGAACTCCAAACAACCAACACGACCCTCGTTGCAGTATCCAAAACGAAGCCCAATGAGGCGATTATGAATTTATATGCACAAGGACAACGTATTTTTGGCGAAAATCGTGTGCAAGAATTGGTCGAAAAATGCGAAGCACTACCCAAAGACATCGAATGGCATTTGATAGGGCATTTACAGACAAATAAGGTGAAATATATCGCGCCCTTTGTGCAAATGATTCATTCGGTAGATAGTTTGAAATTACTCAAAGAAATCAACAAACAAGCCGCTAAAAACGAGCGTACAATTGATTGTCTATTGCAAATGCACATCGCAGATGAAATGACAAAATTTGGTATGAACGAATCAGAAGTCATTGATTTACTGAATTCTACAGAATTTAAAAACATGCAAAATATCCGTATCGCAGGCGTCATGGGCATGGCGACTTTTACGGATGATAAATCACAAGTTCGCAATGAATTTCGTCAATTAACATCTATTTTCAATCAATTAAAACGCGATTTTTTTGCGGATGATGTGGCGTTCCGGGAAATCTCTATGGGCATGTCGGGCGATTATCAAATTGCAGTAGAAGAAGGGAGTACGATGGTGCGGATTGGGAGTTTGTTGTTTGGCACGAGAACGTAAAACGATTTTGCAAATCGTCACGTACCACAAGAACGATTTGCAAAATCGTTTTACGTAGATATTAGCCAAAAAAACCTTATATTTGTAATATCATAATCGGCATAAATCCGTTCAATCCACATTCTCAATTATACATTCTCCATTTTCAATTCAAATAAATGACCACAGCTATTATCGGACTCGGACTTATCGGCGGCTCTATTGCTTTGGAGTGTAAAACTCTAAACCACAATGTCATCGGCGTCGATAAAAATCCCGACCACCAAACCCAAGCCCTTGAACTTGGCTTGGTCGATAGCATCGAATCTCTTGAAATTGCTGCTCAAAAAGCGGATATTATTGTCGTCGCGATTCCCGTAAATTATATTGAAACTTTATTGCCGGATTTATTGGATAAAATCCACCCGAAAGCGGTGGTGACAGATGTGGGTTCTACGAAAAAAGCAATTTGCGATGCCGTGCGTACACATCCGCGACGAGGGCGTTTTGTAGCTGGACACCCGCTTGCGGGAACGGAATTTTCAGGACCGAAAGCAGCCCACACGGGACTTTTTCGCGGCAAAAAGAATTTGATTTGTGAAGAAGATTTGAGTGATGAAGATGCTTTGGATGCTGCGCTGGCTTTGTTTGACGGTTGCGGTTTGCAGAGTATGTTTATGAATCCTGACGACCATGACAAGCACCTCGCGTATGTGTCGCACTTGTCGCATGTGAGTTCGTTTATGTTGGGACTCACGGTATTAGACATTGAAAAAGACCAAAAGCAAATTCATAATCTGGCGAGTACGGGTTTTCAATCGACGGTACGTTTGGCGAAAAGTTCACCGCAGACGTGGTCGCCGATTTTTGATAAAAATTCTAAATATTTGGTGGAATCGCTGGATAGTTACATTGATTATTTGACGAAATTTAAAAATGCCGTTGAAACAGGAGATAAAGAAACTGCCATTCAAATGATGTCAGAAGCAAATGATATTCGACGAGTATTGAA
>JAHDEO010000638.1 GCA_020628725.1 Saprospiraceae bacterium | reverse complement strand
AATTAACGGAAAATTACCGTTATCTATTGCATTTTTAAGGCTGAAAAATGTTTTGGCGATGCCAGTTTAGTGAATTACTATGAGGGTACAAAGATACTTTTTCTGGCAAATATATTTTTTTGTTAGTGGTCAATTGTTGGAAGAAATCTATATTATTCATTTTGCCGATGTTTGGCAATAAAGATTTTGTTTGCGATGAAATTTGAATGGAATAGTTGTTTTGTAAAGTAAACCATCCTACATCAAATGCCCAATGGTGTAGCCGACATAATGCCACACCATTCCAAATATCATCTTTTCCCTGTTTACTTCGTGGAACGATATGTGCTGCCTGTACTTCCCACGAATATGCATGTGGTGCATGTAATTTTAACCCACAAACTGCACATCTACAATCATAAGCTTCTATTACAGCTTGACGGAAACCTCTTTTTCTTAATGAAATTTTATGTGTTGTTGTTTTTGCTTTTGCACCAATTGGAATGTAATCTTTGGGAGCAGGAGAATCAATTATTTTGTTGACAATTTCCTGAATTTCAACAGATTTTATTGGTAATTCATCCTTTTGATCTACAGGAATTTTCATCAAGTTCAAAGCGGCATCAAAACCTGCTTCTGTTAGCATCCATTCCTTTTGTCCAGTTAATTTGACAGTATGTGTGGGGCGAGAAATTAGCTTTTCTTTAGCTAATGAATCTGCAGCCCTAAATAGTAAGCGATTCCAGAGAGAAGAGCGTTTAATACGGTTTTCTTTTTTAGTTTGCCCGGCATGCAAACATTTCCGAAGGACTGTAAGAAGTCCTGACGCCGCACCAGTAGGAAGTCAATGCGACGGCAACTGCGTCATCGGCAACGATGGGGTGGGAAGGAAGCCCTAGCAAGTATGTGGTACGTAGCGCAAGCGAACCGAAATTGGCAGGATAGTGTGGGCAACCTTGCTAAAAGTGGGAACGCCCGAATACTGGATAACCTATCACGTTAGAACGGACGGGATTACATACAGGAAAGTTTGCTTAACCGGGGAAGCCTGTTGAGGTGTCTTTTTTTTAGGAAGAAGACACGCGTCCAACAAGTCGCAAGACAAGGCGGAAGCCAAGCCTTAGCAGGTGGCAGATGAACCCGTAGTAGTGATGAACTCCTTGCCTGAGAATATCTGGTAACAGATTGGAGGACAAAACTTGGAGGACGGTCTGCATAGGATGTGCGTCCTGTCAGACCGAGTATCAGCGACCCAAAAGGCACTGATATATGCGAAGGGGTGAAGTTAAATCAAAGTACACATTGAGGGTATTCACTGTGGGTAAAAAAAAAAGTGAAGACAATTGGCTTGGAAGTAAAGTCAAGGAATTATCGGAAGGTGGTGACGAACTTAGCTTGACGAGTAATCCGCACGAAGTTCAGTAGGGTAGGACTTATAAATATGTTGTAGTAGATTGCCATTGGCTAGACACGCTACAAAAGCTATCCGAACAAAGAGCTTGCTCACAGTAAGAAACCTTACAATCCCTGTACTGCAAGACAAAGTTTTTTTTTATGAAGCACAAGAAGTGGTACAGCTTATATGACAAGGTTTACGCCATGCCTAATCTTCAACGTAGTTTCCAACAAGTGAAACGCAACGATGGTACACATGGCATAGACAAGCAAAGTATATCTTCGTTTGGGGAAAACCTGTCGTCCGAGCTGAATCGCTTACAAACCGAACTTCGTGAGAAGCATTACCAAGCACAGGCAGTTCGTCGGGTTTACATAGATAAACAAGACGGCAGCCAACGTCCATTGGGAATACCAACGGTACGTGACCGTGTCGTGCAACAAGCCTTATTAAATGTCCTTCAACCCATCTTCGACCCTGATTTTCATCCGTCGAGTTATGGCTACCGCCCCAAACGGAGTGCGGCACATGCAGTGGCAAAAGCAGAACGATTTATGAGTAAATACCGCCTACCTCATGTGGTGGATATGGATTTATCTAAATGCTTCGACACGCTTGACCATGATTTAATACTTGAGGGAGTGAATCTTAAAGTCAGTGACGGTAGTGTACTGAATCTGATAGATTTATTCCTCAAATCGGGTGTTGTGGATGAAGATGGTAATTACCATGAAGTGACAAAGGGTTGTCCGCAAGGTGGCGTGATTTCCCCCTTGCTGATGAATATTTATTTGGATAAATTTGACCAATATACCAAGTCCAAAGGTATTCGTATAGTGAGATATGCCGATGATATTCTGATATTTGCGCGTAGCCGCAGCGAAGCAGGGAAATATCGTGCGATAGCACAAAGTTTTCTGGAGGATGAATTGCGCTTACAAATTAATGAGTGCAAAACCCACCTGACTGATGCATGGTCAGGCGTTGCCTTCTTAGGCTTCATCATTGGCAGGCGGCGTGTACGCATCCATCCTAAAAGTGTCAAGCGGTTCAAGGAGAAAGTCCGCCGTCTGACGCCTCGCAATTCAGGTAAGAACCTTTACCAACAAATAGCCGAATTGAATATGCTCATGCGTGGCTTTGCCAACTACTTTCGTATTGGCTTGGTTAAGAACTTGTTCAAAGAGCTAATGAATTGGATAAGGCGACGTTTACGGATGAAGCAAATGCGAGAATGGAAAACTTGGAAAGGCTTACACAAACAATTGCGTCGAATGGGCTACACAGGAGTGTTTGAGAAAATCTCCATGAGACGTTGGCGCAATGCTGCTTCCCATCTCATTAACAAGGCTTTAACCAATGAATGGTTTGCACAGCAAGGTTTGTATAACATGGAGTTGGTGAAAACCAACATCTTGCATCAATATTACGAATAAGATTTAACAGGAGCCGTGTACGAGACCCGTACGCACGGTTCTGTGAGAGGGATAAGACAGGAGCAATTAACCTGTCTTACCCTACTCGATTTTGGGAAAATCTTTCATCACAAAAGCATCGGGTTTAAACCCGGTGCTTTTGTGATGAGAGATTTTTTTGTTACATTTGATAAA
>JAHDEO010000637.1 GCA_020628725.1 Saprospiraceae bacterium | reverse complement strand
ATATATTCGTCATTCAGGCGGGTGCATATACAGGTACGGGCAAGATGAATCTTATCAAATAAATTCCACGTAGAGACGCGATTAATCGCGTCTCTGCATGTTATTCATTTTTACATTTTAAATTTATTTATAATAAAACAAATGCAAATGTAAAACGATTTTTTAAATCATTTTACATTCCTATCACCCACCCATTTTTCTGACTTCCACACTAATTAACACATTCATTTTTTAATTAATTTAATTATGAAAAAAGTAACGTTATTAGTGTTCCTATTCACAATCACTTTCTCTAAACTAAGTGCTCAACAATGTGCCACTATGATTTTGGAGGAAATCCAACAAAACAATCCTGAACATGCCACACAATTACAACAAATCGAAACACATACCCAAGAATACATCAATAATTTGAGCGAACACAAATCAGGCTCAATGGTTGTGACCATTCCTACTGTATTTCATGTAATACATACGGGTACGACGAGTGCATCAAATAATATCCCGAACAGTTACATCTTAGCACAGTTAGAGCAACTCAATGACGATTTCAGAAGGCTCAACAGCGACGCAGACAATACTTGGTCACAAGCAGCCGATACCGAAATTGAGTTTTGTCTGGCAAGCGTTGACCCTGCCGGAAATCAGACCACAGGGATCAACAGATACATGGTCAGTACAGGCACATGGTCAAATACCGACATCAATAATATCATCAAACCGCAAACCATCTGGAATAGAAATGAATACCTCAACATATGGTTGGTTCCCGACCCTTATGTACCCGGTCTTAGTGGTACGTTGCTGGGATATGCACAGTTTCCCGGAGGCGCTGCAAGCACAGATGGCGTAGTCAACAGGACAGCGACTACTGGAAGCCTTTCTACTCCTAATCCTTTCGGTGGCAATTCAGGCATGGGAAGAACTTGTACACATGAAGTCGGACACTGGTTGAATTTACGTCATATTTGGGGTGATGGTCCATGCAGCTATGATGATGGTGTAAATGATACCCCTACTTCTGACGACAGCAATCAAGGATGCCCTATAGGACATGTATCTTGCGGAAGTGTAGATATGGTTCAAAACTATATGGACTATACCGATGATGACTGTATGAACCTTTTTACCACAGGACAAAAAAATCGTATGCGGGCTTTGTTTAGTAACGGCGGGGCGCGTGTAGGCTTATTAAACTCCTCAGGTTGTAGTAGCGGAGGCGGTAATCCGTGCGCCAATCAAGGTGGCGATAATGACAGTGACGGTGTATGCGCCAATGAAGATTGTAATGACAATAATCCGAATATCCCCGCTACCCCCGGAACAGCTTGCAATGACAACAACCCCAACACCGTCAATGATATCATTCAAGCCGACGGCTGCACTTGCCAGGGAACCACCACAGGTGGCGGCGGCGATTATTGTTCGTCAGGAGGTAGCAATACAACTTATGAGTATATTCAAAATGTAAGCATTGCAAACATCAACAATGCATCAGGCGATAACGGAGGTTATGCAGATTTTACCGGGCAAACCGTTAATCTCAATGCAGGTACGAGTTATCCCATTAGCCTGACACCCGATTTTGGTACAGCTACCATTTATAATGAGTATTGGAAAGTATGGATAGACCTCAACCAAGATGGTGATTTTGATGATGCGGGCGAAGAACTTTTGAGCGAAAGCAGTACTGCTACTATCAATTCGTCGATTAGCATTCCCACCTCTGCGTCAAGTGGTTCTACGCGTATGCGAATCACCATGAATTATAATAATCCGGTCGTGCCATGCGGCGGATTTCAATACGGCGAAGTAGAGGATTATACCGTCAATATCAGCGGTGCTGCCTGCGATATTGGTTCACCCTGCAATGATAATAATATTTGTACAATCAATGATATCTATAATGCAAATTGCGATTGTAGCGGCACATTCCAAGACTCAGATAATGACGGCATTTGCGATGCTAGTGATGAATGTCCGAATGACCCGACAAACACTTGCAACACTCCCGGCAGTTATTGTCCGTCAGCAGGTAGCAATACGACTTATGAATTTATTCAAAATGTAACGATTGCAAACATCAATAATACTTCAGGCAATAATGGTGGTTATGCAAATTTCACCGGACAAACCGCAAATCTCAGTACGGGTACGAGTTATTCCGTTACCCTGACACCCGGTTTTGGTACAGCTACCATTTATAATGAATATTGGAAAGTGTGGATAGATTTCAATAATGACGGTGATTTTGAAGATGCAGGCGAAGAACTATTGAGCGAAAGCAGCACTGCCACTATCAATTCATCGATTAATATTCCTAACTCTGCACCAAGCGGTATTACGCGTATGCGAATTACCATGAATTATAATAGTCCGGTCATACCATGCGGAGGTTTCACATATGGCGAAGTAGAAGATTACACCGTCAACATAACACAGCAGTCATCTTGCAATGCGCCGACACCCACAGCCGCCAACATCGTTAATGACGGTAGTGTATATTGTAACTTTGCCTATGGGTATTGCTTCAGTCAGTCAGGTTACAACAAAGAATTTGAATTGACCAACCTCGCCACAGGAAGCACAAGCTATTACATAAGTTCGCAACACTATGCCGCCTTCCCCGGTTTGTCTCAAAACACCAATTATCAGTACAGAGTCAGATTGGAATGTGGCAATACAGGTACTTACGGTGGCTGGTCGCCTTACCAAAATTTCACTACACCTTCGTGTAAATTGGAAGCCGAAATTCTAAGCCTGAACAACTTCCCCAATCCGTTCAGTGATTTCACAACAATAGAATTCAACTTACCGGAAGATAGTCCGGTCACGTTACACGTGTATGACCTTCAAGGTCGGCAAGTAGCTACTTTATTGGATAATGAATCGACTATCGCGGGTAATCACCAAATTCGATTCGATGGTAGCGGGCATCCTTCCGGCATGTATATATTCGTCATTCAGGCGGGTGCATATACAGGTACG
>JAHDEO010000636.1 GCA_020628725.1 Saprospiraceae bacterium | reverse complement strand
TCTCCAACGGGGAGATTGGAGTCTTTTGTGGGTTGCACTTTCCTTTCTGATGGGGTCAGTTACCTGCGTAATGAACCCCGAATGGGTATACCCTTTCTTCATAAGAAAAAATTAAAAGATGATGAATAAGGAACAGAGCTTAAAAAAGGGATATTTTATCTAAACTCTGTTCCTGAACTATGTTTGAGAATAGATCCTGAAGCAGTAAAAGCGCAAAAATTGCTACAGGATAATTTGTTCTATGTTAAATAATCGTATTAAATTTCGGATGCAAGTGTATCCAAACTCTTTTCTAATTATTTTGAACCGTAATGTCAAAGCAATTAGGTTCAGGACAAGTAGAAGATACGGGACAACATGGTAGTACCTGCGTGAATGTACATGGCTTAGAGCCTGCACAATCCGGAATGGTTACCGTGATAGTGACAGGTTGAGCACAATCGACATTTCCTGAGAAACTAAAAGTTTCTTGCTGGCATGGATCGCCCAGTCCGATACTATTTGTACGCATGTTTACCACATCACCCTGACTAGCAGAAATGGTGTAATCGCACAGTATATCTTGAACATGATCGGGTACTATGGTAAAGGTGCTGTTGTCTGCCGAGCAGATGAGGTTTAACTCGGTAAGATTACATGCCGGACTGATGACTTCGATATCGCCCATAGCAAATTTATTCCTTTGGTCAAGAATGCTATCGGCGTCTATGAGATAAGCAACCTGATCGACTGCACCGCCAGCCCAGGGCATAATACCGGGACCGTAAATCGCAGGATCGTTGATGCCCAATGCAGCATCTACCGTAAATACTATAGACTCTTCAGGACAATTACCTGCCGCCAAGTCAGGATTGCTGCTATAGTTATTATATCCAAAATCAACACCACCGGCAGAACCACCACCGCTTAGATAGGTAGAAGTTTCGTAGGTTGTCGTCAATGCCCAGTTGCCTGTTCCGCCTTGCCAGAGCATTAAATCTGCGGAGTGAGCACCTTTGTTGGCTACAGTAGCTATATTTATCTGCGATAGGAGCAGATTATTATTGACATCAAATACAATATCACTTACAGGCGATCTATCGCCGCTTGTAATGTAGAATTCATTGGTAGTGGTAGAAGCAATAGGGAGGCAAGTAGCCGGATCTATCGCTACCGAATAGACAGGTTGAGCGGTCGCATTTGTACCAACAGCATTTGGATCTCCTTCAAATCTTTTACGAATTGTACCAAAGTATAATCTATCATCGTGCATATTATATCCAACTCCTAAGACTCTTCTTTGCCACTGGGTCAATGCTTCGTTGGTATCGTCCAGTATTTGGTTATTGGCATCTACGTAACTTGCAAGGTGTCCTGCATTGCCATCATTGGTAACCACTCCGGGCAAACCATCGGCACCAAAGTCGTAAGTACCAAGTTGGTTTCCTGTACCATCCAGCACATAAATCAAACCGTCGTTGAGATTACTGACGTAAAAAGCATCACACTCTTTGTTGTATGTGATTTGTCCTAAACCTGTGTAAGTATCAAAAGTACCTGTAATCGTACCACCTCCATCAGAACCGTCAACATCAAATACTCTTGCAGGAATATTCCCATAAATAGAAGGAAGACAGGCAAATAAAGAAGCATTGCCCGTAACACCGTCTATCTTGAAAACAGCACCACCATTGCAGGCAGTAGCCAAATCACCTTGATAGATAGAGCCGCCCTCGTTGAGTCCGCCGGGGAGCATACCCCATTGAGCAATGTAAAAATCCTGACAGCCCGCTGCCGTATTCGGCTTAGTGGTCATCCCATAGACCTCACCAAGATTTCGGGCATTCCACTGGGCAGATGGCGCAGTACCTGCACCGGATAAGCTGGACCAGTTGGCACCCAATACACCGCCATTGGCAACGGGGTCTCTGGTATCGAACATACCAATGACCTTCTCGTCCAATCGCTGTCCTACCGCGACAGAATTATTGTTTGGCTCAAAAGAACCGCAGGTGATAATGGATTGACCGGGTTGTAGAAGGCAGCCATCGTAGCAGTTCGCATTGACTATCGCGGATTTTGCGACGATCGAATCTTTTTTGTCGAAAGCTACTTCTTGTTCATCATTTCTAAACCACGAATCAAAACTTGATGTCAAGAAATCCCATATTCCCAAAAAGGGAAAGCCCATATTGGCTGTCTTGTGAGTAAGATGAGATAGTTTGGATGGTCTTATTTCATTAGGGTGTAAGATGTTTGATGTCAGATTTTTATTTGTGTGGTCTGCATCAACTACTGCATGAATATTTTCACATTTATCATCTACAAAAATATCAGCAGATATTGATGTAGATAAGTTTGTCAAAAATACGATGAGTACTAGTGAAAAAAGTTTTAGAGATTTGGAAGTTTTATGGGATGCCCTTTCTTCTTTGGTGAGATTAGTTACTTGTGTAATAAATCCCGGATGGGTGTACCCTTTCTTCATAGGAAAAAATTAAAAAATGATGGATGAATAAGGAACAAATTTTTAAAAAAGGGACATTTAAATGCTGTTCCTAAAATATTGTAAATAGGTCCTGAAGCAGTAAAAACGCAAAAACTGTTGTTCGGACTTTTTACAGTTGAATAGTTCTACGAGACATCTTTTATAAGGATTCAAGAAGTTGAAACAATTTTTGGGTGATTTAATGGTTTTTAAAAGCACTAAGTTTGTATGTATACTTATTTTTTATCTTTTTTTAGCAGAGAGTTTATTTATACATTTTTATGTTAATTTATTTGTTTAATGAATTTTTGTTTTTAATTGATTATGAATATTTTGTAAAGTAAAATAGATGTTAAATATGAACTATTTTCTACGTAAGTGTAAATTGTTTCTTGAAATAATGGGTAGAATTTGGTTTCTACATACATTATTAAATTAAGTTTTTTGGTGAAATTATTAGTAGCTGATTATTAGGTTTTTGTAAATTTAATTTAATTTAATTGAAAAAACTTGAAAAGTGTTTTT
>JAHDEO010000088.1 GCA_020628725.1 Saprospiraceae bacterium | reverse complement strand
ATAAGTGTATTCAACAATAGTTCTTTGCTCCAAATTTACTTTATGTATTGCCTTGCTTTCTTGTTAATTAAGACTTGAATATCGAAGGTTGCTATACCTTTTTGGGCTTTGAGGCGATGCCACCCCGTACCGACGACTTTAGCCGTCGCCGAGTGAGACACCACGACGGCTAAAGTCGTCGGTACAGGGTCAAACATTACAATTAGAAAAAAAATGAAAAGAGCAATTTTACTTTTCTCGCTTATAATTTTCACCCTCTCCTCATGCGATAAGGGCTTCGAGGAACTCAACGAAAACCCCACCGCCCCAACCGAAGTCACCTACGGCGCGATATTCAACGAATTGGTCAATTCGCTAAGGCTCGGCTGGAATCGTCAGCTATTTATCCATAATGAAATATTATACGATGTCACCGAATTAGGCGTAGTCACCGCCGGAACTTTCGGCAACATAGATGCGGGAGTGGAGGATATTTGGCGCAACTACTATAACGCCCTCCAAGATGCCCGACAACTCCGCCACAATCTCGACGAACTCACCAAAGAAGACCCCGAAGCCGCCGACATCGTGAAAGCGCAGATTGACATTTTAATGGCGTACAAAACCTTTCAGTTGTTGGATTTATTTGGTGACATCCCTTACTCGGAGGCAGGTATGGCGTATGCCGAAAATCCGATTGTGCGACCTGTTTATGATGATGATAGGGAAGTCTATTTGTCTTTATTGGAAGACTTACGACAAGCGAGTGATTTCTTGATTGGTGCGTCGGGCAATACGCCTTCGGGCAATGCTTATTTGAGGCTATCTTCGTTTGATGCTTTGTTTGGTGACAATCTCGGATTATGGGCAAAATTTTCCAATTCATTACAACTAAAATACCTCGTCAGAATCCACGACAAGGAACCACAAATCGCCGCAGAAGGTGTGGAAAATCTTCTGACGGGCGGTTATAGTTTCATTCTCAATACAGAAAATGTGGTGATGCACCCTGCCACGCAAGGCTGGTCTAATCAAGGCGCAAATTGGTCATTCAGAGAACACAACAAGCTAAGAATGGGAACGACCATGTGGGATTTCCTGACGGAAAATGACGAAATTCTTGACCCTAGAGCAGGGATATTTTTTGAAACGAATAATGCGGATGAATGGGTGCCTTTCCCGCAAGTACCCGAAGCGGGTACGCCGCAGTCGGGCGGTGCGCCTTACGACCAAGCTATCAGAGACAATTCTTACAGTAATAAAGGTAGCGGTAATATTTACTCTCCGTTCAATTTTTATTTGATTCGGGATGAGCAGGATATTCCTGAAATTTTATTGTCTCATGCAGAAGTCAAGTTCATTCTCGCAGAAGTATTTTTAAAAGGTATCGGGGTGGCATCGGATGAGTTTTTGGCAGAAGCCAATTATCGGGAAGGTATGATGGCTTCCATTGCTTTTTGGCAAGACATCGTAACGGGTTCAGCTATTTGGGAGAATCAACCGACGCTATTTTCTATTGCGGATGCCTATAATTTGACGCAACATCCCAAGTATCAATTTGAATTTGGTGGTGCATTTCAAGATAATTTGCAAAAAATATACACGCAACGTTGGGTCGATTTATTCAGGCAGCCGTGGGAGGCTTTTTCCCTAATGCGCCAAACTGACCTGTTGCCGAGAGCGAAACCCGAAAATACTTTTTATCGTTTTAAATATCCGGTGTCCGAATCATCGTTTAATTTTGAGAACTGGTCTGCACAGGCAGACGAAATGGGCGGTGATGAAACGAATGTAAAATTGTGGTGGATGGAGTAAAAATGAGTAAATGAATAGATGAGTAAATGCATAAATGTTTAATGTAATAATGCTTTTTGACTATGACTGAATCAATCAAAGACCCACGAATGGCTTGGAGAACTTATACGGGAAAAGTAGCTGTTCCTACAATTATTTTTTCTGTTGTGACGATGAGTTTTTATGCTCTTGTCATTTATATGGGCATGACCGGGCGTTGGTCGTTGGGTGTATGTTGTGTGTTGAATACGGTTTTGGCTTATCTGATATTTACGCCTTTGCACGAAGCGGTGCATGGAAATATTAGCGGCAGAAATAAAGCGATGAAACCCGTCGAAAAAATAATCGGCTGGTTGAGTGGATTTACCTTGACTGTGCCTGCGCCACTGTTCAGGTATCTGCATATGACGCATCATACACATACTAATGACGAGGAGCTTGACCCCGACTATTGGGTGGCTTCCAAAAATCCGTTCTATGTTTTTCTCAAATGCGTTACCATCATCGTAGACTATTATTACTTCTTTTTCAAAGACAGTAAAAAGCAATGGCAATCACCGAAATATCGAACTGATTTTATCTTTTCCGTAGTCGGTTTGATTGGTTTTTATGTTTTGTTTTTTGTTTGGGGAATGCAGTCGGGGTGGTTGTATCCTTTGTTTTTATGGATACTTCCGGCATTAATCGCTACCTCATTTTTGGCTTTTGTTTTTGATTATTTGCCGCACCATCCGCATAGTGTAAAAGCTCGCTATTTGGATACACGCGTTTTTCTTTATCCCGGCTTTACGATTTTATTTCTTAGCCAAAATTTGCATTTGATACACCATTTGTATCCGAATATTCCCTTCTATGATTACCCAAAGTTATTCAAGAAAATCAGACCCTTTTTAGAATCAAAAGGGGTTAATATCGAAGATTGGGCAGAAAATAAGTCTACGTGAGCACGTTTTTTTGATGGTTAGTGATTGGTCAGAAATTTTGTGTTGCAAAATTTCTGACCAATCACTAATCACCCAATTAACCAATCACCAAGTTGCTCTACAACTTATTCTTCTTCGTCCGTCTTTTCTTCTGAGTCACCTCCTTCCTCATCGTCATTCAACAAGTCGCGCTCGTTCAAAAACCTGAACCACTTGACGATTTTTTTAATGTCGCTGATGTGTACTTGATCACGGTCGTGTTCAGGTAATACTTCTGAAAAATAGGCACGCAAATCGTCGGCAGAGGCTTTCGCCTCAGGTACATCACCGCCCTTGAGCATATTACCAAAAACGGTTTCGAGTTCGGCACCGCCTTTTTCATCTGTTGTATACACCTGAATAGATTGCAAAGGCGTAAATTGATAACTACGTGTAGAGAAGAAACCTTTTTTATGCGTATCAAGGTTTTCCGCTATCATCCCATTGTTTTTATTGGCAAGCATTTTAAATATGCCTGACTTGCCGCTAATGACTACTAAATTATCTAAATTCATTAAGTTGAAATTGTTTGATGGTTAAATGGTTTCACTGTTCGATTGTTTCATGGTTCTTTTTTCGCGAAGCGAAAATCAAAATAATATAATACCATGAAGCCATAAAACAATTGACCGTGAAACAACGAAATCTTCCGCAAAATTAGCAATTCTACTTAATTCGCACCGTTTTTTTTCGCTGACTTTTAATTGGTTGCAAAATCAAAATAATAAAAGCACTTCTTTCTCCAGAGATATGGCAAGCTATTTGCAACTATAGCATTGTTTTTAAACAAAATACATGTTTTAATTTATTTTAAGGTGACTTTTAAAAAACATAATGTCTTAAATTGCGAAGACATTTCCAAACAAACATCAATTCCGTCCAAATCCTCCTCAATTAAATCTCATCCATTGGCATAGACACATGCTTATCTTCCCATATAATATTATTTTTTTTTTGTCCATTAAGCATTTAAAACCCAACAAAAAAACAATAATAGCGTAAAATATGAGGACAACATCATCCCTACCTATGAATGTGACTGGAAAGAGCATATTATTGAGTCCGGATAAAAATATATCCGCGAGCGGGCATCTGGAAGAATTGCTAAAAATCAATGAATTAGCAGAAGAGCTCTCTGTGAAAGAGCCTGATGAAGCATTGAAACACACAGACGAGGTAATTCGTATCGGAGTTGAGCAATATCAATGGCGTGAAGTAGCTAAAGCATACAATACACGCGGAACAGCGTATTGGCATAAAAGCAATTATCACGGTTCGATAGAATCTCACCAACAAGCACTTGAAATTTGGCAATCACTATCTGATAATCAAGGTATAGGAAAGTCGCTCATCGGTATCGGTAATGCCAACCTTCGCAAAGGGGATTTTCATGAAGCACTCAAGCATTTGCAAAATGCTCTCAAATGTTTTGAAGAGGTAAATGACACAGAGGGTATTGCCAGTATCTATAATAACATAGGCGTCATTTATAAAAACTGGGGCGACTACGAAAAAGCAGCTACCTTCTATCACAAAGCCCTTGAAATTAAGGAAAAAAACGATGCTCCAAAAGGCAGTATTGCCAATTCGTATAATAATATCGGTATTCTTTATTTCTTTCAAGAAAATTATCCGAAAGCATTGGAATACATTCAGATTGCAGAAAAAAACAATCGGGAATGCGGGAATATCCATGCGCTTGCAGACAATTATAGCAACATCGCCCTCATCCATAATAAAGAAGGACGCAATGATGAAGCCCTGAAATATCTCAATGAATCGCTCGAAATGAAACGCGAACTAGGAGATAAAAGGGGTATGACCGTAGCCTATCGCGAAATCGGAGAAGTAAACAAACAACAAGGAAAATACGACGAAGCCCTCAAAAACTATCTGGAAGCTCTGGCTATTCACGAAGAGATTGACTCGCGCAATGGCATTGGTTTTTTCTGTAATCGTGTAGGTGAAGCATTCATGTTGATAGGCAACTACGATGAAGCTATCAGTTATTTGACACGAAGCCTGAAAATCAACCTTGAAATCGGTTCAAAAGCATTTGCCAAAGAAAGCTATCAATACCTTTCCAAGACTTATGCACTCAAAAGCAACTACGAAAAAGCATATTATTACCTTTCAGAATTCATCAATGTAAAAGATGAATTATTTAGCGAAGAACGCACCAAAACCATCAACGAAATTCAAACGAAATACGAAGCCGAAAAGAAAGACCTCGAAATAGAAAAGCTCAACATGGAGCAACAACACCTCATTGACATCAATAATGAATTGGAACTTTTTGCCGGAAAAGCCGCCCATGATCTCAAAGAACCACTGCGTATGATGAGCAGTTATAGCGGTTTGATCAACATGCGTTATGCACAAAATATGGACGAAGACGGGCGCGAATACGTCGAAATCATACAGAGTGCAGCCAAGCGTATGAGCACCTTGCTCAACGGACTGCTCGAATATGCACGCTCAGGCGCAGCCAATGTCAGAAAAGAAGACATCGACCTCAACGATATTCTTTCTCACGTAGAACACAACCTCCAACTAACCGTAGAAGAAACCGGCGCACAGATATTATACGACGAACTGCCTGTTGTACATGCAGCACCTTCCTCTATGTTGCAGTTATTTCAGAATATCATTGCCAATGCAATTAAGTTCCGCAAAAAAGACGTTCAACCAACAGTCACTATTACCTGTAAAAAGCAAGATCGTGACTATCTTTTCTCTATTGCAGACAATGGTATCGGTATTCCTGATGATCAAAAAGACCAAGTTTTCGAGATATTCAGGCGTCTGAACTCAAGAAAACACTATTCAGGCTCCGGTATTGGCTTAGCAACATGCAAAAAAATCATTGAAGGACTGGGTGGGACCATCTGGTTAGAATCAACACATGAAGTAGGTACGACCTTTTACTTTACGATTCCTTTTATAGTATAACCCACTGTTATCCTGTCACATTATCTCGTTTTTTTGCGAAACATCCAAAATCCTCCTTTTGTAACTTCGCAATTAGTGATTGCTTTGTCTACCTAAATGAATGGATTATTTATGATTAAGTGATTCTTGATTGCGAAAGTAGTTTCTCATCGTCAATCAAAAATCTGAAATCAAAAATTACTCAATTCATATACTCATTACAAAGCGCACCCATCCAATTAATAAAAGGCATCATCTTAATTTTTTCATGGCTCAATTGTCTCATGGTTTCATGGTTCGATTGTTAGGTTCTAATTTTTTGCTACGCAAAAAAAATAACTATAAAACAATCTAATCATAATAACAATGAAGCAATCAAACCATGAATTTATATAACAAGAAACATCACTAAGTATACAATAAAATAAACATCATGCAGAGAAAAATTACCCTACCCATCATTATGTTGCTCATTGTACCTTATCTGTACGGACAGAATGTAGGTATTGGCACATCCACCCCTGATTACACGCTTGACATTAATGGTCAATTGGGTATCAATGATTATATCTATCATAATGACGATTTAGGCGAAGATACCTACATGGGATTTTCCAGTGAAAATACTTGGGAAGTCGTGGCAGGCAACAATGCCATCGCTATGGCTGACGGTATAGCTGATGAATTCATTGTCAATCAAAGTGGTGCCGATACAAAGTTACGTATAGTTGGCGATGGCATCGACCATTTGATGATCGCCGACCCGAGTACCAATCGAGTAGGTATCGGAACAGGTACACCGGATTACCTATTGGATGTCGATGGCAGTTTACGCATTGTTGGTGATGGTATCGACCATTTATTTTACATCGATAGTGACAGCAATAGAATTGGGGTAGGCACAGACGCTCCACAACATTTGCTGGATATAAACGGCGATATGCGTATCGTGGGCGATGGTATCGACCATTTGATATATGCCGACAGCGACCAAAATAAAGTAGGTATCGGACAGGCTACTCCAATGTACCTATTGGATATAAAAGGCGACATGCGCATTGTTGGTGACGGTATTGACCATTTACTCTACATTGACACAGATAGCAATAGAGTTGGTATTGGTACAGGTACACCTGCACAAATGTTGGATGTACGCGGCATGACTCGCACAAGAGGTCTTGAGTTTGTCAGCCCATACACCGGCGTAATCACAACATTCCAACAAGTGACAACAGGTACAGAAATTAGGAGTTAATCCGACTGGTGAAGTGGTTACGCTCAATATTACTTTCCCGACATTCTATACTATCACTCCAAATGTATTGGTGACTGTAAGAGGTACAGATCCGGGCTTGGAAGCTGATGCAGTATTTGTTGCCTCTGTAAGACAAGCCAACTCAAACGGTGTCACCATCAATATTTACAGAGCTGATAGCGGTGCTGCCGGAGATCATTCATGGACACAAAATCTCATTGTCAATTGGATGGCTTGGGAATAAATTCATGAGTTAACGAGTTGATGAATTGACGAATTGACGTCAACTCATCAACTCGTCAATTCATTAACTCAACGGTTTCAAAATGGAAAAAAATCAACAATATAACGAAAACGCGATGTCAAAATATTCGAATAATATTCTCAGGCTAATCCTTGCTACTATAATTATCTGCTGTCTGCTCGCCCAAGGGCGTGCACAAAGTGATATGCTGGATATCAACGGACAAATGTATGTACAACAAGGTGCCAGTATTTATGTCTGGGGAGATCTGCATATGGATGGTGTAGGCGAACTGCACAATGACGGACTCATACACGTAGAAGGCGACCTGCTCAGAACAGATGATGCACGTTACTACGATTCCGGCTTAGGCACTTTAGTAATGGACGAGCAGAATGTCACGGGGAATTTTGGACAAGCCATTATAGGAGATTTTACAGGAGACAATGCTATCAGCAATCTCATCCTCGGAACTCCGGGGTCAAATGCCCTTATCAGAATAAAAACCGGTAATGTGGAAGTCACCAATACACTCCAGATAACAGATATTGTTTTACGTACGGATAATGAAAGTCATGGAGGAGATGGTTCATTGTATAACCACGAGATTTATATCAGCAATCCTGCGCCCAATGCTTTGCAGTTATTAGGCAATTCGACTACGACTTATATTGAAGGAAAATTGCGTAGAGAAGTAGCCGCAGGGAACACGTATAGTTTTGATATTAGTAATGGTATGGTTGAACGTGAACCCTTTGAGTTGAGTTTTCACACTACGCCTCCAAATTTCAATATTTTGACCTATTTCCAAAATCGCCAAGACAACTCTCTCAACCTTAGTGCTTCTTGTAATGGTTCAAATTACCAAGCCGATGTATCAACCGGACGTTGGGTAACAACACCCTCTCAACCAACAGGTTACACCTATGATGTAACCTTGATGCCGGGGTCAGATTTGATGACTCAACATGGTATTTATGCATATAATGCCGTAGCTGAGGGTGGCAAATTAACATCGAATTGTATTAATGGAGGTAGTGTTAACTTCAGTGGCAATAATGTAATAACAGCACAAAACTTAGATAGCTTGTCATACTTTGACATCATTGGTTTATCGCCCAATCTTTCAATCGAATTGGAGCGTATTTGGCCAGAAGTTGAAGGCAATAATATCAACGTTTACTGGACCACTGCTTCCGAAACTAATAACATGGGTTTTGAATTGGAACGCAGTACAGATGCCATCAACTTTGAGCGTATCGCATGGGTAGATGGTCAAGGCAATAGTGCTGTTTCGACTGATTACAAACACACCGATACTGATGTAAACGAAGACATAGTTTATTATTATCGCATAAAAGCAATTGAGACAAGTGGTAAAGAAGAATATTCGCCTGTGGTATCCGCCTCATTGGGTGGCGATGCTGTCGGCGTACAAGTATTCCCGAACCCTATCAGCCAGCGAAATGAAAGTTTATCACTCGTTGCTATTAGTGATGGAAATTCACAGATAGAAATATTCGGCGAATCAGGACAATTGATGTTTAGCCGTCAATTCTCTGCATCCAAAGGTCAAATTATTAGCTTCGACATTCCACCGCTTGCGGCAGGTATGCACATCGTCACGATGACCAATGGCGAATATATCAAACGAACTAAATTAATGGTTGCACCGTAGAAAATAAATAACCATCTTTCTTTAAAATGCCCGACAAACTTGTTTGTTGGGCATTTTTATTTGGCATAAAAAGCAAAATTCAATCAAAATCAAAAATCAGCCCATCAAAAATTTCCCTCCAACATTCCCACAACTATCCTCAAAATTTCGTATTATTGTTACACCTTATGCCAAATAAAATTCCAACTTATAAGTACCAAGTTCCAATGTGAGCATAAAACTTCGCACGCTACTATGGACTATGGACTATCAACTATGGACTGAATTATGAAAAATCTACGTTGGATAACTTTATGTATTTTTATTATTTTTTCTGTAAAAAATACATTTTCACAAACTGTCGAATTTAAAGTCATCGACAGTCATACAGAAAAAGCCTTATCAGGCGTAAAAGTAGAACCTGTATGCATTGACCGCACGGCATACACAAGTTCATCAGGAAAAACCACCCTGAATTTGGGTGTTGACCACTGTTGTAATGTCAAAATCACCAAACTCGGCTACGCCCCGGAAACCGTCGAAGTTTGTCCTGAAGATAATCGCGTGGAACTCTACTTTTTCCGCAATTTCAATATAAAAGGCACGATTAAAAGCCCGACCGGAGTGCCACTCAATCGCGCCCGCATTGAGTTTGGTAGCGAATGTGGTGATGGAATGCGCGTAGCCTATACCAATGCTGCGGGAAGTTTCACCTTCACCCCGCCTGCTATCGGTGCATGTTGTTATGAAATGATTGTCAGTCATCCCGACCACCGAAAAAACACCGTCGTTTTTTGTACCACCGACGAAGTACATGAGAAAGATATTCGCATAGACTACAAGGTATCGGATGCCGAAGACTTTACCATTGCCGACGTATCATACACCTCGAAAATCGTTTCTGCTCCTTCTGAAAAACCAATGGTCACAACCGCAGCCTATCAGTACGTGACCACTTCAAATTCAACCTCAACCGCAACTTCAAATTCAGTAATTACTTCGACACCAACAACTTCATACAGCACATCAGCCGCCCCTGCACCGACCTATTCTCCACCAACAGTAGTGTATGATACGCCGACATACACATCTCCGACAGTTACGTATGATGCGCCAGTATCTGCACCGACCTATTCGGTTCCGCCACCTTATAATTCGCCGGAATATTCTACTTCTACATATTACACTTCCGAAACCACTTACACGCCAGCACCATCGACAACTCCACAACTCATCAACTCCACAACTCGCAATAAATTCATCGACCCCACCAATTTATCGCTCAATGATGTCACCCCTCTCTCCGCTAATTTGACTTATTTCGATGTCAATCAATCCGCCATTCGCTCGGATGCCTATGGGCGATTGGATAATGTTGCGTCATTCATGCAAAGTAATCCCGACCTTGCTGTGGAGATTGCGGTACATTGTGATTCGCGAGGTGATTATGGCTACAATCAAAACCTGTCGGAACGCCGCGCACGGTCTGTGGCGGATTATTTGGTGAGTAAAGGCGTCTCGAAAAACCGCCTCATCGTACAAGGCTATGGCGAGTCACAACTTATCAATCATTGCGCCGATGGTGTGCCTTGTTCGGAAATGGAACATCGCCAAAATCGTCGCGCTTTGTTCCGCGTAACGGGTAGCATTTACGATGCTGATTACACCGCATCCCGCACCTATGAGGCGTATCAAGCCCCCGTTTACACCTCAACTCCGTCAGCCGTCAACCGTCAACCGTCCACCGTTGGTAGTCAACCGTCAACCGTTCCTATCCCCGGCGTTCCGTGTCCTGATTGCCCTGTAAAAGAATTAGATAATGAGGAATACATGGATAAATTGCATGGTGAGGAATATTACGACGACAATTTTTATGATTCAGATGATGGGAATAATTAACGTAGAACGATGCTTCCAGCTCGTTTCACGTTAGCTTGGCATACGCGAGGCGCGGGCTGGAAGCACCACGCTACGGTTTCAAAAATTACACTGCTCCCCATACTTTTTGAGCCACGCCTCTTTCTCCTTATAATCAGGCATCACATCGCTTACCACTTTCCAAAATGCTGCCGAATGATTCGCTTCAATCAAATGCGCCAATTCGTGTACAATCACATAATCAATCACCTCATCTGGCGCAAACAATAGGCGAGTAGAAAAATTAATATTTCCACGAGTAGAACAACTTCCCCAATTCGATTGATTCAACTTGAAACGCACATTTTTTACAGGTTTATTAAAATGACGGTCGTTCCAAAATTGCACGCGTTCGGTCATTTCAGGTAATCGGTCATTACCCACACAGCGACTAATGAGTTGGCGGATGCTTTTCTGTAAATGATGTCCTTTATCTTTCGTGCTAATGATGACATGAATGGTGTCGTTGTTGATTTTGGCGGTATGATATTTCGCGTTTTCTTTTTCTGAGAAACGAATTGTATACGTTTTTTTACCTACGGTTAATGTAGAACCATCCTCATAAACCCGTCCACGAAATCGCTCAATCAATTCGGGTTTCTTTTGCATCACCTCACGTAGCCACGTTTCAAATTTAGCTTGTTGTAGCTTCACTTCTTTCTCCGAAATTTGACTCGGCATACGCAAGTACCCGCCTGTCCGTGTGAATGAAAAACGCACATCGCGCCGTCGTTCCCGATATATTTTCACCGGAATTTCCTGACCATCAATTGTAATGCTTGTTTTTGTCATTGTGTTGTAATGTCGTAGTATCGTGGTGTTGTCGCTAGATTAACCCGCAACTCGCAACCCGTAACCCGCTATACCTCATCAATCCCTTCCGTTAGTTTTTGTACTATTTTAAACTCACTCAAAAATACACTGCCAATCACCCGCAAAATGGTATAAACCGGAATAGCCAAGACCATACCGAGTATGCCACCCAGCTTTGCACCAACCATGATTATGATGAAAATTTCGAGTGGATGTGCCATCACGCTATTAGAAAAAATGAAGGGTTGAAGAATGAAATTATCCAAAGCCTGCATCAATGCGAAGACGATAACCACCTTTGTTACCATTGGTACGATAACACTCGTAAAATCTGCATCCAAATTAGAGGAGACGGCAATGAAAATCCCAAAAATCGCCCCGATAGTGGGACCTATATAGGGAATCACATTGATGACCGCCGCAAAAAACGCAATCAATAGCGCATTTTGAATATTTAAAATACCCAATAAAGTAGATACAAAAACGGTAATTATCGTGATTTGAAATAAAATACCACCAAAATATCGCGTGAGCAATTTGACAATACGCTCAATGACATTCGTGACCTCCGATTGATAGTGATTGGGCGCAAGTATGAGTAACATTCGCATAAATAAACCATCTTCTTTCAAAAAGAAAAACGTAATAAAAATAATGGAAAATACCGCGATAAATAAATTTCCTGTAAAGCCAATCACCGCACCAAAAATATCCGTCACTTGATTCGGACTGAAATTGGACACCAAGCGAGTACGGATGTATTCGGAGATACTTTCGTTGCCGGGTTCGATGAGTCCGCGTTCTACGAGTGTTTCGTTGATGGGTTGCCAAAACCCTTCTAAACCCTCTACGAGTGCTGCCGCATCTACATCCGCCAGATTACGTGCTTGCTGCAATACCAAAGGCACAAACAAACTCACTATCAAACTGATTATCAAGAAAAAAGAAATCAGCGTCATAATCGCCGCGATATTGGGACCGACCCGAAATCTCCCAATCTTAATCCGCCGAAATAGCTTCATAAACGGTCCGCCAAGCAGCGATAGCACCCACGCAATGACCATATACGCGACAATATCCGCAAACCACCACACGATTAATCCGATAATCAGAATCGTAATGGCGGCAATTATATAGCGAGTGAGATTGTTTATTTTCATGATGTAACACAGGCATCCTGCCTGTTGCGGTTAAAGATATTCAAAAATAAAGATTTATGCACTTTAATCACTAAATTTACGAAAGTAAACTACTTGTATTCGACACTTATTAACCTGACAGGCAGGATGCCTGTGTCACATTATGACCAACGACGATTACAAACAACTCGCCCCCACATTACCAAAACAACCCGGTATCTACAAATTCATAGATGCAAAGGATACCGTATTGTACGTAGGCAAGGCGAAAAATCTCAAAAATCGTTTGTCGTCTTATTTTGGTAATAAAAAACACCAAGTTAAAAAGGTACGCGTCTTGGTCAAAAATGCTGCGCGGATTGAATACACCATTGTCGAGACAGAACAGGATGCACTGCTCTTGGAAGCGACATTGATTAAAAAATTCCAACCCCGATATAATGTCCAACTCAAAGACGGCAAAACCTACCCATACATTTGCATCAAAAACGAGCGATTCCCACGTGTATTTGTTACACGAAAAATATTTAAGGATGGTTCAAAATATTTTGGTCCCTACACCTCTGCACGGCGGGTACATGTGATTATTGAAATGATAAATAAGTTGTTTCAATTACGTACATGCACGCTCAATCTTTCACAAGAAAATATCGACAAAGGCAAGTATAAAGTCTGTCTTGAATACCACATCAAAAACTGTAAAGGACCGTGCGTAGGCTATGAAAGCGAAGAAGATTACATGGAGAAAATCGACCAAATCAAAAATATGTTGGGTGGGAAATTTTCGGCAGTAAAGCGGCATTTGAAAGAAGAAATGCAGACCTATGCAGAGGAAATGGAATTTGAAAAAGCTCAAAAAACGAAGGAAAAACTCGCTGCTTTTGAAGATTATCAAGGTAGGTCAACAGTGGTGAATCCAAGCGTGCGGGATGTAGATGTATTCACCCTCGATACGGACGAAGAATATGCTTACGTGAATTATTTGAAGGTAGCAAACGGCGCAATTATCAATACATTTACCCTCGAATTGATGAAAAATTTGAACGAAGAAGAAGCCGACTTGCTCACGTATGGTGTGCGTGAGTTGCGCGAGAAATTTTTCTCATTTTCAGAGGAAATTGTGGTGCCTTTTGAGATTGTTTTGCCCGAAAAGCCTGAGCTAAAAATCACTATTCCCAAAGTAGGTGACAAACGCAAATTGCTCGACCTTTCTCAGAAAAATGCCACCTATTTTAAATTGCAAAAAAAGAAACAAGAAGCCACTCGCCAAAACAAACAGACGCCCACCGAGCGCATCCTCAATGAAATGAAAAAAGACCTTCAAATGGACGCGCTGCCCATTGCCATCGAATGTTTTGACAACTCGAATATGCAAGGCACCAACCCCGTTGCGTCGATGGTACATTTCCGAAATACCAAGCCCCTCAAACGCGAATACCGCCACTATAATATCAAAACCGTCGAAGGACCGGACGATTTTGCTTCGATGGAAGAAGTGGTATTTCGTCGCTATCGGCGTTTGTTGGAAGAGGAGCGTCCTTTGCCACAGTTGATTGTGATTGATGGGGGAAAAGGGCAGTTGAGTTCCGCCTACAAATCGCTCGAAAAACTCGGTATTCAAGATCGCATTACTATCATCGGAATTGCAAAGCGATTGGAGGAAATTTATTTTCCGAATGAATCTATCCCCTTGCATTTATCGAAGCGTTCTGACACCTTAAAAGTGATACAACACATTCGTAATGAAGCGCATAGATTTGCGATTACTTTTCATCGCGACCAACGCTCGCGTGAATTTGTACGTACTGAATTGACGGAAATTCCCGGTATTGGAGAGAAAACTGCGAATAAATTATTGTCTCATTTTGGTTCTGTAAAAAAAGTGAAAGCTGCGAAAATTAAGATGCTGATTGAAGTCGTAGGTAAGGCGAATGCGGAGAAGGTGATTCGGCATTTTCGAGAGCAGGAGGCGAAGTGAGTTACACGCTTTTCAAAAAATCTAACTCGTATATTACTCTTTTCAGCCGATAATTTCTCCATGCAAACCATAATGGAATTAAACTCAAAATAGCTCCTACAGCTATCGCTCCTAATGTCCCCAAAAACTCTGCGGCGACTAAGAATAATCCTCCAAAACCTTCAGCTTCGTATTCATAACCGAGTTCCATGTGGTAAGCTATATCATAAATGGAAGACGCCAAAAGAATGATAACACCTAAGGCTATCATGGGCTTTGTTATCGCACTGTACCATTTTTCGGGATATTCGGAATAGGTCGGTTTTCGTTTGTCATTTTCTTTGAGATAATTGATGATGGCTAATTTGTGTTCTTGTGCGTCAATCTCTGTTTCGTTTTTTTCACCGTGATAGATTTTGATGATATTTGAGCTGTCATTAGCAATGATTTTCTTGATATAGCCGATTCGAGTTCCTGTCAATCTTTGAGGAATAATGCCTTTTTTCAACTCATATTCAAATTCCAATAACCTGCTTTTACTCGGATTGTGATTGTATATAACCTCTTCGTCAATCGCAATGAGTTTGTCATTTCCTTTTGTGTTTATCCAGTATTTCATTTGAATTGTTTTTAATTTTCATAGTGAAAATAGCAAATAAGTTTGATATTTAGGATCGTTTAAAAAATAAATTAATTTGGCTCTATCTCTCTAAAAATGTAACTTAGAGCCAAATTATTGCACATGAATCAAAGTTTAATCGGCAGAAAAAAGGAAATTCAAAAACTTCGGAAGTATATAAAATCCCGAAAGTCGGAGTTTGTGGCAATATACGGCAGACGACGGGTAGGCAAAACCTATCTTGTGCGTCAGGTATTCCAAAAGGAAATGACTTTTCAATTGACCGGTTTGGCAAATGTGGGTAAAAAGGCGCAATTGGCGCAGTTCCATGCCGAATTATTGGAATATTTCCCGGAAAACGAAACTGCTCTGCCAAAGGACTGGTTCATTGCTTTTCGCCAATTGATAGCTGCATTGGAAAAAGAAAAAAGCAATGCCAAAAAAGTTATTTTTTTAGATGAACTCCCTTGGTTGGATACGCGAGGTGCTCATTTTTTATCGGGTTTAGAGCATTTTTGGAATAGTTGGGCAAGTGCCAGAACGGATATTTTGTTGATTGTTTGTGGTTCGGCGGCATCTTGGATGATTAATAATCTGCTGAATAACAGAGGCGGTCTGCATAATCGAATCACCGCCAGAATCAAATTAGAACCGTTCAACCTTTCGGAAACGGAGGCTTTTCTCCAAGCCAAACAAATCACTTTTAATCGCTACCAAACGATTCTGCTATATATGGTATTCGGCGGTATTCCTTTTTATTTGGAACAGATTGAAAGCGGACTAAGTGCCATGCAAAATATCAACGAATTATGCTTTGAGCGAAATGCGCCGTTCAGAACGGAATACGATAATTTATATACTTCCCTTTTCAATCAAGCTGATAGGCATCAAGCGGTTATTGAGGCATTATCCATCAAAAATAAGGGTTTGACACGGAAGGAAATTATCAAAATCACAAAACTCTCCAACGGAGGAGGTTTGACCCGAATTTTGAAGGAATTGGAGGAAAGTAATTTTATTAGAAAATACCGTTCGTTTGGCAAAAAAGAAAAAGACAGTCTGTATCAGTTGACAGATTTGTACTCGCTTTTTTATTTAAATTTCATCAAAAAATCAAGTCCTGATGATGAATATTTTTGGATAAATGCTCTCGAATCACCACTTTTTAGCACTTGGAGCGGCTATGCTTTTGAGATGGTTTGTTTGCATCATATCTCCGCCATAAAAGATGCGCTGAAAATTGGCGGTGTACAAACTTCGGTGGCTTCATGGCAGTCTGCTGCTGCCCAGATTGACTTGTTGATTGATAGAAAAGACCAAGTTATCAATCTTTGTGAGATGAAATTTTCCATTCATCCTTACACGATAGATAAAAAATATGCCGCGAATCTTCGTAATAAAATAGGCAGCTTTAAACAAGATACAGGCACGAAAAAAGCGATTTTCCTAACACTTATCAGTACTTATGGTTTGGTGGATAATCAATATTCCGGTATGGTACAAAATGATTTGAATATGGACGTGTTGTTTAGATGAGTTGTGGAGATTAGAGAACAAAAGATGTAATATCAATCTGTAAAAATCGTTCTAATAGAAATATTTACAAATAAAGAAATAAAAATGACAAAAAAGCTGATACTCATCCTCTCCGTTTTACTTTTTACATTAACTCTAAACGCACAATCTTACATAGAAGCTCTCAGGCAATCCCAAAGTATGAACTTCGTAGAACGTATGCAGTTCATGGAAGGCAAAGACATATTTAAATTTGAAGGAAAAACACTCACCGGAAAAATGCTCAATTCGGAAGATATAGAAGGTAAAGTTGCTGTTATTTATTTGTGGTTTATCGCTTGTCCGCCTTTTATTGAGGAATTGGAAGAGTTGAATAAATTGGTAGAAAAATATGCGGATGAAGACGTCGAATTTATCGCATTGACCTTTGAATCCGAAAAAGATTTGAACGAGTATTTCATTCCTCTATACGAATTTAAATTTGATATTATCCCAAATTGCGGACCACTCATCATGGAAGAATTGAATCATCCATTCGGGTTCCCGACCGCATTTGTCGTAGATAAACAGGGAAAAATAAAAAAATTACTCATCGGAGGAAGTGCAGATGCCGAAGAAGCAAAAGAAAACATCGAATCGGAACTAATTCCTACGATAGAAAAATGTTTGAGAAGCCGTTGATAATAAGGCAACTCGAAATAAATAATTAGTCAAAACTATGGACTATCGACCATCGACTAAGGACTAAACCCCTTTCCCTCGATTCAAAATCGGCAACACCACAAAAGCCAAAGCCCCAAAAACAATATTACACACCGTAATCGTCACAAAAATAATCAGCGAAAAAGAAAAGGCATCGCTATTTGCCAAGCCATAAATCATGAGTCCTTCCGTTACGAGAAATTGATAACTCCCCATGCCACCCGGCGATGGAATCACCATACCCAAACTCCCAAAAACAAATATCGCCAAACCAATCACAGGCAAAGAACTCGCATGACTCAACGTAGCCGTTGGCTCAAAAGCGAAGAAGCAAAGATAAGTCATGAGGTAGTACATCAACCAAATCACCGCCGTATGAAAAAGAAACAAGCCCGGTCTATCCAACTTCCTTATCGTCAACAAACCTTCTGCAAAACCTGATAAAATTTGTTTGAGTTTGGCAATTATTTTTTTACGAAAAACAAACGCCACAATTGCCCCCGCAAGCATCACCCCAAGAGCTATCCAAAGCAAGGTGTTTGATTTTTCGGCATTATCGGCGGTAGGTTCTCCGAAGGCATTTTCGCGTACATAATTCCACAAAATATCAAACTCCAATACAAACGCCAAGCCCATCATCGCCAACAAACACAGCACATCCACCGCACGGTCGGTCACGATAGTTCCGAGCGATTTTTCAAGCGGCACATTTTCATAACGGCTAAATAAGCCTCCACGCACCACCTCGCCCATACGCGGCAGCGCGAGATTGGCAAAATAACCAGCCATCACGGGCCAAAAAGTATTCCCCAAAGTCGTCACGTAACCCATCGGCTTGATGAGCATTTGCCAACGCAAAGCACGACTCACATTGCTCACCAAAAACGCCAGCACCACAATCAATATCCAAAAAGGCTTCACCGTTTTAAAGTCATTCACGACCTTTTCGGCAAGACTGCAAGCGGGTTTAGACAGGGCTTCACACGCTACTTTCGATTTGCCCTCAGCCACACACGCCGTCACAAAATCCAAATCGCATTGCGCCTGAAATGCCTTCTGCTGCCCTTGATATACGTAGTATAAAATCGCAAAGCCCACTCCAAAAAAGAGCAGAAACTTGAGTACGTTAATTAATGTTTTTTTCATAAATCAGTCCATAGTCGGTGGTAGATAGTCCATAGTCAACTTTGTGAGCTGACTCCCCTTCAGGGGCTGGGGGCGTGCGTGAGCAAATCCGTCCGCCGTCAAGCAGCCTG
>JAHDEO010000087.1:14038-18778 GCA_020628725.1 Saprospiraceae bacterium | reverse complement strand
CGGTGAATTGGCGGTGATTCCTGAACTAAAGGGAGTTGAGCGCGACCCGGATTTACCGCCGCGTTTGAAGGAAGAAATTTATCATATTCCGCCCGGAATTGAGGTCTTGAAGATTGAGAGCATGCTCGAAATTATGATTAATTGGCGCAGGTCGGGCAAGTACTTCATGCTGTTTTTTGCGATTATGTGGAATCTGATGCTGGGCTTTATGATTATTTCTGCTTTTGCGAGTGGTATGCCTGCTGCGGAGGGATTGTTCTTGTCTTTGTTTATGCTGCCGTTTATTGGGGTAGGGGGCTATTTGTTGTACAGCGGCTTAGGGCAAATCTTTAATACGACTTACCTGACGGTGAATAGTCGCCATCTTTCCATTGAGCATAAACCCTTGAACCTCTTGACAAAACGCGATAAATTTTTCGATAGAGATAATGTAAAACAACTCTACGTCAGACGCTACAGTATGGGTACGACGAACGGAAACCCCGTGTATGCCTACACCGTCATGATGGGATTGAAAAGCGGTAAAAGTCAAATATTGGTACAGGGCTTACGTTCGCTCGAATCGGCGCGATATATTGAACAGGAGATTGAAAATTACATGAATATCGAAGATAAACCTGTACACGGCGAATGGAAAGGAGACGTATTCAGACGAGAGAAATAAGACGAGAGACGAGAGACAGGTTTTTCTCTTATCTCTCGTCTCGGTTCTCTTGTCTTAGTTGTAGTTTTCCGCATAAAAAGCGGCGTATTCTTCTAATTTCTTAGAGCGCAAAAGCGACTTATAATTATTCTGCGAGATAGGGAATACACGATAACCTTCATCAAGATTATTGAGATATTCGGCGGGTTTATTACTGACTGATTTGGCGTAACGCTGCGCAATATCCGCGTTTTTGAAACGACGAATCACCAACATCTGCGTATTTTTATTCAATAATAAACTCGCTGTAAATAGCTTGTCTAATTTGTGATGCTCTTTGTGGTAATTGGATACCGCGCCCTTCACTTCTGACGACTTCACTTGTGCCGTACTTAGGATGACCAATACGTAGTGTTGCATTTCTTCATCCATGACGTATAGCTCTTTCGCTTCTTTTTCCTTCTTTCCTTTTTCGCCTTCATCCGGCTTGTTGCCTTTGCCCTGCTTAGGTGGTGTTTTACCTTCAAGGAAAGCGAGAATTTCTTCTGCTTTTTTGCCTTCGTCAGTAGCTTTATGTTTTGTAATAACCTCATTTAGAGAGGCTTTATAAGCATCTTCGCCATCGGTATGCCCTACGCAGAGGGCATTGAGTAAGTCAAATTTAGCACGTAATGTATTGGCTTCAAATAAAGAGTCTGCCATGCTAATGCGTGATTTGGCTTTGCCATAACTGCCTGTTTCATACATTAGATAGGTTTCGTCATAATAAATTTCGAGGTCGTCCTCTCCGCGTTGTGCTTCGGCAAGCATTTCGGGATTGGTGAGGAAAACAGCGAATTTACTGTCAGCATGTTTCTTGAGCAATTGCTGCTTGTAGCCGTTGGCTTTACTTGGGAAATGTTCCAGGGCAATCGTGTACATGGCATAGAGGGCTTCTGCCTCATATTTGTTGCCGGGAAAACGACGCAATAGTTCTTCGTATGCCTCAATAGACTTTTCGGGTTTGTCGAGTTTTTCATCAAATAAACCACCAAGTGCGTACAGTGCGTCGATGATTTTAGCATTGACAGCTTCGACTTCTTTACGTGTTTGTGGCACATCTGCGAGGATAGCTTTTATTTCTTCGTCAGTGACTTTTACCCTGCCAAATCCTGCGATAACTCCATCATCTTCAATGATATCTGTGCCTTGTGATTGTGCAGAGCGACGCCAGTTGTCTTCCAAAGGACGATCGCCCCATGTACGTTCAAAATCACGTTTTCCTCTGCGGACTTCATTGTCATTATATGCCCAATAGTCGCTGCGTTCGCTGGCACTCGGTCCGGTAATGCCGCCCGGACGAAGCCCTGAATCATCCATAGCAGGGCGACCAAGTTTGCTACTTGGATTGCGTGATGCACCGCCATTTTTCATGGCATTTTCCATATTAGCAAAAGCATCGGTGACTTCTTTTTTCTGTGCATCAAGACGTTCTTTCTTGAGTCGTTTTGCCAATTCTTCTTGCTCCTCACGGCTCATATCCTTGATGCGTAAAAGGCTGTCTTGTAAGGCAATAATTTCCAAATTCGCTGCAATATCGGTCAAGGCTTCGCTGTACTTGACGACTTGCTCGTAGCGGTCATCGGTATTTGTCATTGCCGTTTTGGTACTGTCGTAATAATTTTTTGCTTGAATGTAATCTTCGCTATTAAAGTAGATGTCGGCTAATCGGTAGTAACTATCCGCCTTTTGTGGTTGATTACCGCGATTGGCACGAAGTGATTGTTTGAGAAAATCAATGGCTTCGGGTTGATTCTTGTCCTGCAAATGAATGTCCGCCATCACATAAAAAATCTGGTCGCGGAATTCGGTATTTTTCGAATCTTTGGACATGCGTTTGAGTGAAGCAAGTGTTTGTTCGCTACTTGCCGAGCCACTCTTCATACCATTTGTAGCGATATTCAAGCTGCTACGAAATTCCATATCGTAATTGGGGCGCAGACGTTTGACACGCTTATAATTAGCAAGTGCTTCGGTATTATTACCTTGTAATTCATGGAGTTGTGCGAGGATGTAGGTGAGGCGTGTTTTTCTTTTCTTGTTTCCGGTCATTTTCAAACCGGTCTGCAACGCAGGGATGGCGGCTGCATAATTCTTTTGGCGCAATTGATAGTAAGACTTCACAATCGTGAGGTCGCGCTTGAGTTTTTTGGAAAGGTCGCTGATGCCTTCGATTTGTTCAATGAGTAGGTCGGCTTCGGCAAATTTTTCTTGACTGACAAGAGTACGCGCCAACCACACCATCGCATCACGCTGGCGGGTATTGCGGTCTTTTTTTTCTGGTTTGGGATTTTGGAGCATATCACGTCCTTTTTTGCGGTCTTTTTTGTCTTTGCTTCGTTTGAGTGCTTCGGCACGATTTCTAACTAGGAGCTTTGGGTCAAAATTGCTGATGATATAATTGAACGTCTGAGCGGCTTCATCGAGATTGCCTTTATAATATTCACCCATACCAATTTGCATGTATGCATCGTCCGTCCACTTACTCTGACGATAGAGCGAAATCACCACGGATGCCTTCTCAATTACCGGGTCAAGCTGTGCGCCACCACCTGCACCGTCGGCTGCTTCTTCATCATATAGCGCAAGTACTTGGTTGTAGTTGTCGCGACGCGAAGTTTGGTTGGCGAGTTGGTGTTCTTTGAGCAATTCGCGTGAATTGTGCAAGCCGTTGAAGCGGGCATTGAGGTTTTTCATGGCTTTTTTCAAGCCTTTGAGTTCAGCTTCAGCATCCTTCTGAGTCGCACAGCCAATGAATAAAAGGCTAAAAAACAATGCGAAAAGTATGTTAATTTTATTTGACATGTTTGCTTATTATTAGTCCGTAATCCATAGTCGATAGTCCGTAGTTTAGGGGCGAATATGGACGGGCGCAAAGTTTGGGGAATTTTCCATTCTATTTTAACAGAAAATTAAGGCAAATATTATGCAATTTGAGGGAAAAATTCAAGTCTATTGCTTCATACCCAATTGAAACGTAAAAATACGAATTATCGTTACAATAATGTTTTGATTTTGTAGGAAATGATAGGAATGTGGATGAAGCGGATTTTGTGAGTGTATGCGAAGTTATTCGTAGCACCTTTCGCCTACCTCAAAACTGAAAGTTTTCCGAGTGATTTCAGTTTTGTTATTGAATGGATTTAGTACTAAAATCTCTACATCATAATTATGCTTACCATAGACGGTGGGTTTAGTTTTATAAGTAGCAGCACCATATACTACAGGCATTTCTTTACCATCGACGTTGACTTTTATTTTCATTTGATTGTGGTAAATATTATTACTATAATACAGGAAAATGTTTGTCTCAAAAGTCTCTCCTTTGGTAATAAAAGTTGTTTTGGGAGAAGAGACAATAATGGGTTTACTGAAACCACACATAATGGTACTGCCAATGTGACTCCCCAGAAAATCAACAGCTATTTTAGCCAGTATCAGTGCATCATTTTTTTGCTTTGCAAGTATGGCTTTATTACACGTAATAGATTGTTTTTCAAATGAGTAATCGTCGAATGGTTTGCCGTTAATCAGAGGTAAAGTACCATTTGGAAAAAAATGTAATTCAATGAGATTTTGAATTTCTTCGTCTTTTATCCATAGGACTTTATTTCCGGATAATGCTTTTAGCATATCAATGATTTTATGGCGATGTGCTACGATTTTATCTTTGATTTCATCATCATTTATAGCTTTGAAAGCTCTTTCGTCAAGGCGTTTGTCCAAGTCATTGACGAAATCACTAAAATCTGAAGTCAACTTTTCAATTTGATGTGCTGCGGGAACGAGTGCCTTGTAATCCGGCTTTCTTTTTACAGCTTCTTCCATTGACCTGATTCTGTCTTTCATTCCGTTTTCGAGCGCATCACTATTGGTGTTCATGGCTTCGTACATCTCCATATACACACGGTCTGTACCCAATTCGCAACCACTTAATAAGACCATCAAGCAGGTAAAATATATTGATAATTTCGTGTTCATATTTTTGTGTAACCGTAGCGTAATGCCTCCGGCTTGCGCCTGCGTACTACTTGCAAAACTAACGCGGACGCAAGCCG
>JAHDEO010000087.1:10945-14028 GCA_020628725.1 Saprospiraceae bacterium | reverse complement strand
CCGGCTTGCGCCTTACGGTGGTTTCGTCATGTAGAAAAAAATCACGAATTTTCTCTACATGACGTGGCGCAAGCCGGAGGCCTTACGCTACGGTTGTAATGATTTGATAATGAATTAATGGTAACATTCGCCGACTTCGTATTGGAAGGTTTTTGTAAAGGTTTCTATTCTTCCTGTATCGGGATGTTTTAAGGAAATTTCAGCTTCGTAGGTGTGCGTGCCGTAGCGGTCGGGCTTGATTTTATATAGAATTACGCCTCTGTCAACGGGGTATGTTTTGCCATTAATTTTTGCAGTAACTTCTGCTTGACTGGAAGCTGCACTCAGGAAAATATCTGCTTGGAAGGTTTCTCCCATTTTAACGTAGTTCTTACGAGGAGAGGAGACGACCATGAATTTATCGAATATAGGTCCGCACCCTCCAATTTTAGCTCCTAAGTATCGTATGGTTATTTGTGCGGTGAGTAACGCGTCATTCTCAAGTAAGGCTAAATTGGCAAAGGTGGCAGCAACAGATTTATTGCTGAATGTATTGTCTACCCAATTATTTTGAGCTGACAATACACCAAGTTTAGGCAGCAGCCATCTAGAAGCCACCTCGACTTTTTCTTCATTTGTAATACGAAGTCCATTGTGGCTGGACAACGTATCCAGAACATGTATTAATTTACGGTGAGTGACTATCAACTTATATTTAATTTTTTCGCCTTTAGGCTCAATGAAATTTCGATTTATGTCATGATAACCTGTTATAAAAAAATCATTTACAAGTCGTTGATTTCTTAATTTGTTTTTGCTGAGTTCTTGTGTTCTTTTTAGAAATGGATCATCTTCATTCTCAACAAAATCATAAAATTGCCCGTTAATTTCATTGATAAATTCTCTAAGTTCTTCGCTTATTTTCTGTATACCTTCTGAAGCCTCAAGTAGTGGTTTGTAATCAATTTTGCGCCTTACCTCATCCTTTATATCGTAGATTAGTACAATTAATCCATCATCAATTACACTATTATTGGCGCGTATTTTTTCTACTACATTTTGATAAGCATCCAAAGTCCCATCAGTCTCAAAACTATACCCACAACCAGTCATCAAAACCAAAAAAACAACAAGAAAAACAGTCGGATAGGATTTCATAATATTAAGTTTGAATAAAATACGATGTGGAATATTCTTATAAATCACAAAATTTGATTTACTTTTGTATAACGAAGATGATAGAAAAAGATATATAGGACTTGTGGGAGTGCGCGTTATTATTTCGTTAAAAATATTGTAGCATTGACGCATTGTATCATTATCGCATTAACATTCACTCATTCAAAAATCACTCATTCACTCATTGATTCATGCTAGACGATTTATATTCTTCCAAAAATAATTTGCAAGACAAATACCGTCTTGTGGTTATGAATGACGACACTTTCGAGGAAGTGACATCGTACCGCCTTACACGCCTCAATGCGTATTTGGCGATTGGTGCGGTGTTGTTTGGGGCGTTTTTGATAGGATGGTTGTTGTTGGCATTTACGCCCTTGCGACGTACCTTGCCGGGGGATTACATCAATCCGCGAGAGGTGATGGCATTGCAAGATAAAATAGATACCTTGGAATCAATGATACAGGCACAAAGTGCGGTTATTGCTTCCAGAGAGCGTTGGTTGAGTGGTGATTACGAATTAGGTCCCGGCGAATACGTCGAAGCCGAACAAGCCGACATCAAACCTATCGAACCCATCGCAGAAGACCTCGCCCTTCGTAAAAAATATGGCGATGAACCTGCAGAAGAGGAAGTCGCAGTCGTAGAAGAAACTGAGGAAAGTAAAGAGGAAGAAGAGGATAAAGAAGAAGTCGCAGAAGGAAAAATCTCCGATGATTTGATAGATGAAGTCCCCGAAGAGGCAACCGACGAACCGCCAAAAGTAAATGTCAAACCGCCGAAACCTGTCTTGGTAGCTACCAACCATAACGGCATGGCAAAGGAGTACATCGTGCCACCTATCTCCGGCGGGCGTGTAACTGCGGAGTTCGATTCAGAGAAAAAGCACTACGGTACAGACATCACAGCACCACGTAACACGCCTGTACTCAGTATATTAAGCGGAACTGTCATATCTTCGGACGAAACCATTGACACCGGAAATGTTATCGCGATACAGCACGAACACAACTTGGTTTCTTTTTATAAGCATAATTCGGTATTGTTGAAAAAAGTTGGTAGTTTTGTCAGTAAGGGGGAAGCGATTGCCATCATTGGTAACACGGGCGAGATGTCCGATGGACCACATCTCCACTTCGAGTTGTGGCAAAACGGTAAACCCGTTGACCCTAAAGATTTTATTGACTTTTGACGATTACGAGTTGACGAATTGACGAATTGACGAGTTGTTGTAATGATGTTTTATGCAGCAATAACTCATCAACTCGTCAACTCCACAACTCGTCAATTCATAAACCATGTTTGGAAATAAAGATAATAAAAATGGCATCAGCCTAAATGGTGGGGGAGCGAGCCACTCGCGCAACAACCTCGTCAAAGGCACCGTCATAAATGGTAATATCACCTCTCAAAGCGACATTCGCATTGATGGTCGGGTGAATGGTAATATTAATTGTCAGGCAAAACTCGTCATCGGACCGAGTGGTTACGTAGAAGGTGAAATCACTTGCCAAAATGCGGTCATCGAAGGGCATGTCGTAGGCGATATTCGCGCCGAGGAAAAGCTCAAACTCAGTCGCAGTGCCGCACTCAACGGCAAAATCACCACAGGCAGCCTCGACATAGAACCGGGAGCCGCCTTCAACGGAGCTTGCGAAATCATCAATTCGGATACTTATGTCACAACAGCCGACACCATCGCCGAAACCGCAGCGGAATAATCAATTTCGTTTCATGAAATACACCGGCATGGCATTCCAAATGGCGGTGACTATTTTTTTATTCGTCTTTGCCGGGAGGAAATTGGACAATATATTTGAATCGCCACAGCCTTATTTTACCGCAGGTATGGCACTTTTAGGCGTTTTCTTAGCACTCTATTTGGTCATTCGCCAACTGATGTCTGAACAAAAATAAACCTTAA
>JAHDEO010000087.1:0-10845 GCA_020628725.1 Saprospiraceae bacterium | reverse complement strand
CTTGAACTTGCGCTTGATTCTTGAACTTGATACTTTCCATGCGTCCAAGTGTTTTCTTTTTACAATTGACGGGCTTTTCGATAGTAGTGGCGGGCATTATGTTTGCATTTTTGCAAATCCCACAAGTAGCTGATTATGGTCAATTTACATGGTGGTGCATGGGTTTTTTCATTTTTTTGTGCCTATTAATTTATGGAATGGCATCGCTCGTCAGGCAACGCAAAAATCACATGCTCAATTTCCGTGTCGGCATATTCTCCAATTTCCTCAAAATCATCAGTTCACTCATCTTTGTCCTGTTTTATTATTACCAATACCAACCCGCGACCCATTTATTTGTCTTACCTTTCTTCCTCATTTACACGCTTTACACTATCTTTGAACTCTATTTTCTCACAAAATTATTTAACGGTTGACGGTAGACGACGAACGGTAAACGGTTTTTATTTTTTATAAATTAACTCGTTTTCCGTCCACCGTCCACTGTCCACCGTCCACCGTCCACCGTTTCATGTATAAATTTTACGTTAACGATACCTACGAATTTGAATTAGCAGAAAACGATCTGCAACACGATATTCAGGAATATGAGCAGGGGCGTTTTCATATCCTGCTGAATGACAAATCATATCGCGCCGAACTCGTTCAGGCAGACACACAAGCCAAGACCTTGACCATCAAAGTCAATGGCAATACCTACACCATCCAAGCCGAAGACAAATACGACCGCTTACTCAAACAACTCGGTTTCAGTAACCTAAACAACCAAAAAGTAGACAACATCAAAGCTCCGATGCCCGGACTCGTCTTAAAAATTCCCACCAAAGTAGGACAGCAAATCGAAAAGGGAGATATTCTATTGATATTGGAAGCGATGAAAATGGAAAATGCCCTCAAATCGCCCGGAGCAGGTACAATTAAACATATCAAAGTCAAAGAAGGCGATGCAGTCGATAAAGGAGAGGTATTAATTGAATTGGAATAATTAATTTGAATTGCGGTCACAGGTTGCGTATTTTCAGTCAACTCGTAACCCGCAACTCGCAACCCGTAACTCGCAACTCGAACCATGTTAGTCAAACTACTCATACTCTGCTTCTATTTCTCCATTCTTTTCGGAATTGGTCTTTGGTCATCCCGCAAAGTGAAGGACATCAAAGACTACTACGTAGGCGGCAAAAAACTTGGCTTTTGGGTCGTCGTTTTCTCTACTCGCGCAACCGGAGAATCAGCATGGCTGCTGCTCGGACTTACGGGCTTGGGTGCGGCAGTTGGTGTGAGTGCTTTCTGGGTCGTATTGGGCGAAGTGCTTGGGGTAGCGGTCTCATGGCTGCTCATGGCAGAACGATTCAAACGCCTCAGCGACCGCTACGGTGCCATTACGATTCCCGATTATCTGGTCAGTCGCTTTCAATCCAAAACACATCATCTGCGGATATTGGCAGCTACGGTGCTGTCGGTGTTTGTCGTGATATTTGTGAGCGCACAGATAGATGCCACGGGTTCGGCTTTCGAGTCTTTCATGGGCTGGAATTATTATACAGGCGCATTGGTGGGCTTTAGTATCGTGGTGGCGTATATTTTATTTGGCGGTTTTGTGGCGGTGGCTTGGTCGGATTTATTTCAGGGCATGTTGATGTTTTCGGGGCTGTTGCTGCTGCCCATCATCGGCTTTTTTTATCTGAAAGACGGCTTCCCGCTTTGGCAAACACTCGGCAATATCGACCCGGGCTTGGTCAATGTTTGGGGACCGGGCGGCTTTAATGGTGTTAATGTCGCTACACTTTTCGGTTACGCACTCATTGGTTTGGGCTTTATGGGTTCGCCGCAGTTATTCGTCCGTTTTATGTCTATCAAAGGGGTATCCGAAATCAAAAAAGGGCGTTGGCTGGCGATTATTTTGACCTTATTCACCGATGCGGCGGCGGTGATGATAGGCATTTTGGCGCGATATTTTTTCACCGAAGCCGGCGCAGATGTAGATGCCGTATTGGGCAATAACGGACAAAATTCCCTCATTCTTTTGGTCGAACATCTCCTGCCCTTACTCTTCGTAGGCATATACGTGGCAGTGGTTTTGGCAGCGATTATGTCCACCGTTGATTCTTTATTAGTGGTGGCGTCGAGTGCCATTGTACGCGATATTTACCAACAAATCCTCAACCCACACCTCAAACTCAATGACCTCAACAGCTTCTCCCGAAAAGTGACCCTTGCTATGGCGATTTTCGCATTATGCATCGCGCTGACAGTAGCTTTCACCACACCGGAACGCACTATTTTCTGGTTTGTGATATTCGGTTGGTCGGGTATTGCGGCGAGTTTTTGTCCGGCGATGATTTTGTCTTTATTTTGGAAAGGCTACACTGAACGCGGCGCAATTGCCTCCATGATTGTCGGCTTTTTGTGCATTCCGTTTTTCAAATTCGTCGTTCCCGGAATAGAAGGCATCGGGATTTATTTTGATAAAATTGCTGAATTAGGACCTTCATTCGTGTGTAGCATGTTGGCAGGATATATCGTTTCTAAATGGCGACCTGATGCGGATTTGGCGGATGATTTTGAAAGGACTTTATCCGAAAAACAAAATACATAACCCACATCCAATTCCCTCCTAAAAAAGCAAATTGTCATTCCAAACTCGATTTGGAATCTGTCGAATCTTGGCACGATTTCAAATAGAAGCTTCAGTCTAAAATCGCTCTCTTGCGCCCAAAAGATTCCGAATCGGGGTTCGGAATGACGGTTGAGTTTTAAGGATTTTTGATTTGCGATGGGTTAAAACCCACCGCTTTTGCGAAGCCGACGTGTACATCACAAAAGCGTAGGGTTTCAACCCTGCGCGAATGGAGTTACGCCACCAAAAACATCACACTCGCCACCAACAACCCCAACAAAAAAGCCACTAAACTCCACTGCAATCTCCTCCTTTTGTATTTGGTGATTGTATCGAATGTTGCTTTGATATCTTCGGGTGCATCAGGATTGAAGCGATACGGCGTGGGGTATAAGACAAAAAAAGCAAACAATGCAGACGCTAACCACAGTGCAGTGGAGACTTTAAACCAAAGCCCCGTCCACTCCGGCAGCCCCGACGGTGGATTGGTGATGAATATCGTCAAACATATACTGATAAGCCCCACCAAAAACTTCGCCGTCTCCTCCAACCGCGCAGGCGCAGACTGTATCTCTGACTCGGCATGACGCAACCACGAGCTTTCTCCCGCACTCGGTGGACTGCCTTTTATCTTTTCTTGATTAGACATGATTTTTGTTTTGATTGATTAGATTTTTGAGGATTTTATCAAAGCGAGATTTACCTATTTTTTGGTGAATTAGATCTAAACCCTGTTCAATACCTTGTTTATTTGGAGAGCCTATTTTTTCAAATATTTGATAAGCAGGAAATAGCATAGGAATAGCATCTTCATACTTTTTTTGTTTGTAAAAAATTCCTCCGATTTTAGTCAAAGTAGATGCCACACCGTTGATATCACCAGTTTTCCTACTGATATTTAATCCTTGTTCTAAATAATCTAGGGCGATATCGTAATCACCTTTGGAGTCATAAACTTCGCCAATGTTACTCAATGTTGTTCCTATGGTTCGAGGAATGCCAATTTCCCTACTGATTTTTAATGCTTGTTCTAAATAATTTAAAGCACACTCATAATCACCTTTGTAATGATATATTTGCCCAATATTATTCAAGGTTGTTCCTTCGCCTGCTCTATCACCAATCTCCAACCGTATTTTTAAGGATTGCTCTGAGTAGTCCAATGCTTTATTGTAGTTACCTTTGATAAAGTAGATTTGACTTATGTTACTTAGTGTTATTCCTTGTCCTTTGAGATTATTAATTTCCAAATTTATTTTTAATGCTTGTTCTAAATAATTTAAAGCACTATCATAATCGCCTTTGATTTTATGGATGCTACTAACGTTACCCAAGATTACTGCTTCCCCCTCACGCTCACCATTTTTCATAATTATTTTTAAAGCTTGTTTGTAATAATCCAAAGCAGAATCATAGTCGCTTTTATTTTGATAAAGCTGACCAAGATTATTCAGTGTTGTTCCTTCAATTTCATTATTATCAGTTTCTCGACTTATTTTTAAGGCTTTTTGTAAATAAGTCAAGGCGCGTTCATAATTACTCTTGAATATGTAGATTTGACCAATATTGCCTAATGTTGTTGCTTCATTACGAAAATCTTCTCGTTTTTTTACGTCCGATAATGATTTTTTTAAATATGTTAAAGCAAGCTCAAGTTTACCAAAGAGTTGAAAGATTAGACCCAAATTATTCCAAATTACTCCATGAGTTTCTTCTCTGGCGACTTCCTCAGTGCATAGCCCAAAAGCTAGTGATAACCGAAATTGCTCAACATCATAATAGTATTTACAAATTATATAACCTACTTCATTAATCTCCGATATAGCTTTCGCCGTAAAATACCTTTCAAAAGCTTCCACAAGTTCTGCTAAAACATCCTCCGTAATTATGGAATCGACAACATACTTATGATAATCCCCCGCCACCTTCTCATCAAACACCAAATCCATTTCCTGTCGTTTCAACAAATCCCGCACCAGTGGCATCACATAAAAACGCTCCCTGCCGTCGAGTCCGGTTTGGGCTTCTACGAGGGTGAGTTCGGTGACTTTGCGGAGGTCGTCGCTACGGTCATCTGCCTTGCGCTGCATCCCGACCGCCATAGGCAGTACGGGGATATTGTATTGCGCCAGCACATATAGCGTGTCTTTTTCGCGGGTATTGAGGTAGCCGAGCAGTTCCTCAAAAATGAGGTTTTCGCTCATTTGGGTCAGTACGCCTTCTTTGATGTCGTCTTGTTGGAGTGCTGCCTCAAAATCGGATAATTTGCGGAGGGTTTGGGCGATATCCGCGCCTTTTTGTGCGTACAATTCATCAAAAAACTCTAAGGCGCGGTAATTGCCGCCAAAGGTTTTGTGTAGTAGTTTTGCCACATCTTCAAAGGTCGGTGCTTGCTCGTTATCGCTTCTTTTGAGGGTGTCGGCGAGGAAGGCTTCGGTCTGTATTTTTTGAGCAAAGTCCCTGATTTTCAATTGATGACACTTCCTGAAAAAATCGGCAAAGGGAACGGTATTCATATTGCAGACCTCCAATTCGGGAAATTCAGCCAAAGGATAACGTCCGGTGATGATTAAGGGAAAGGGCGTTTGTTGGTCTAAAATCGACATGACCTCAAAGACATCTTCGTGTTTCTCCCTGTGCCAGAGCCAAGCCGCTTGTTGCGCGTCATATTTTTGGAAGGTTTCCATATTATCAAATATAAAAACAGGATCGCAGTGCGCGGATATTTTTCCCAATAAATGATAAAATTTATCGGTCTGTTTGGGAATCGCCGCCAATTCGGACACAATCGAAAATTCCTTTTTTTCTTTGGTCAGATAATTTTGCATCTGGTCGAGCAGACTCTGCGCGGCAGGTGTTTTCTCGCTGAATGTAAAGACTTTATGACGCGGATTGCCCGCCAGCAGCCGGATAGCGAGATGCTCTGCAAGGGCGGTTTTGCCCACGCCGCCCTGTCCGCGTAACAGAATGGATTTGCCTGTTTGGAGTTGGCGTAGCGCGATGCGTTTTTCGCGCCGTCTGCCTACAAATACATAATTTTCGGGTCGCACGCGCAGGTGTACGAGTGCCTGTTCGCCTGCAATGATGTCGGCGTTTTGTTGGAGATTCAGCACCGTTTTCGGCGCATCGGTATTCACCAATCCCTCCACTTTTTGATATAGCAATAATTGAGGAATGAGCCATTGTGCGGGGGCGAGTCCGTGTTTAGCGAGGTCGAGTGTTTTCTCATAATCATGCACTGCCTCACGCGCATCCTGAAAAGCGGCAGGTAACGGAAATCCGTCGGAAAGTTCGGCATACAGCTTCGCCGCAAACAACGTCGCGCAGGTATCCAGCACACTCGCCGACATCGCTATCACCGCCGACGTACCACCCGTAAGCAGCGTGTCCGCCACACCCGCAAGATTACCTGCTTCTATTCCCTGCGCCGTCTGACAAGCCGACAGCACCACCAAATCCGGGCGATGTCCCTTCCGCGCCACCTTCGCCAGTACTTGATTAAATTGCTCGGAAGTAGCGGTTTTCATGCGTCCCGTCATCGGGTCTTCGAGCGCGAGTATGCCCTTGCCCTCGTGGTAGCTGCCATGCCCCGAAAAGTGCAAAATATGGTAGCGGTTTTGGCTCAGTTTTTCTTCCAGATTCTCCAAGGAGCCGTCGTCCGTAAAATGCACCTCCGCCAAGCCCTGCGCCATTAGCGGCGAAAATGCCCGTAGCAATTGCAGTTCTTCGTCCTCATACGCGAGTCGCGTTACGCCCTCCGGCGATGCCACCATGACCAGCACCTTCAAAGGAAATCCGACCGAAGGCTGGTGCTCGGTGAGCTTGCCCACAGGCGTTTTGGCAATGGTCAGCAAGGGGCGTTCCGCCGTAGCGGTCTGCCACGGCAGGTTGCGGATGTCGGTACGCTCGTGGTAGAGGTAGAGCGTTTCGGCATTGCTTTGGCTGCGTTGCCATATCTCGTCAAAGCCCGTTTGTGCTTGTAGCGCGGCATTGAGTTCCGTTTTTAATGCCGACAAGGTTGCCGCTTTCGGAAATGGCGGCGTATTGCGGTCTTCCAATTCTTTGTTGAATTGCTCGGCGAGGGCGATGAGGCGCGTTTCTTCTTCGGATGTGAGTTGGAGATGAATCATGGTATTTCGTAGCGGAAACTTTAGTTGCCGCGTGTGTTATTTTTTTGTGTATAAAAAATTGTATTTCTGTAATTTATACGTGTTTTTTCGCGGCAGCTACCTGTCCCGTAACTCGATTCGGGAAAGCTTCCGCTACGTGTTATTCGAGTCCGCGTAATACTTCCGTTTGTGCCTTGGAAGCGTAGCCTTGGGGGATTTCGACTCGATTTTCTTTACTGCAAATGGTACAAAGTTTTATAACGATTTGCGGCGCATTTTTATCCTTCTCATCTTTATCAAGGTAATTTGGATAACTGCTTTCATTTCCACAGTTATAACAAGTAAATGTAAGTGGACGTGTTTGGTCGGACATGGTGTTATGTTTTAATTTGTTGATGATTGAATGGTGAACGAATATTAGCGTTAATTTATTTGTAAAGATAAAATTTAAACCATGATTTGCAAAATCGCTTTACGTTCATCCAAATTTAATTTCAAAAACATTTTTAAATACAAAGAAAAATCATGTTTTATTATAATTTCAAAAAATAAATCAATAATTTAGCCTTGCGTTATATATGAGATAAACGCAGACTACCAATAACTATTCTATCATTAAATCAAGTTACGTATGAGAGCTTGAGAAATTCCGAACCACAACATTCAAATTCTATTTTCTGCATATTTTTTTATTATAATGATAAAAAAATAATTTGTGCAAGTTGTAAAATTATAATTTGTTGAAAACAAATGAATTATTTTGAACTTGTACTCAAATTTGTGCTTGAACTTCCATTGGAATTTGGGATTTGTAATTTGGAATTTTCAACCAAACTGCTACACTATGAAAAGACGAAGATTACAAATCCTGTTATTTTCGTTAATGTTTTTGTTGAGTGCTTCTTTGTATGCTCAAACGACAACAGTGTCCGGTACAATCGTGGATGAAGATAATATACCACTTATCGGAGTCAACGTGTCAGTGCAAGGCACAACAAAGGGAACGGTCACAGACATTAACGGAAATTACTCCCTCGAAGTAAACAAAGGAGATGTGTTGGTCTTCAGCTACGTGGGCTTCAGCGACCAAGAAATGGTCGTTGGCGACCAATCGAATGTCAACCTGACGATGAAGGAAGGCACGAGCCTCGATGAAGTTGTCGTAGTCGCTTACGGCACACAGAAAAAAGTGACGGTCACAGGCGCAGTTGCCCAATTGAAAGGCGACCAACTCATAGAATCTCCGGCGGTCAACCTTTCGACTTCACTGGCGGGACGACTGCCCGGTCTCGTCGTCATTCAACCAAGCGGAGAACCCGGTAGTGATGACGCAACTATCAGAATCAGAGGTACAAACACATTGGGAAATAGTACACCTCTGGTCGTTATCGACGGTATTCCTGACAGAGACGGCGGCATCGCACGTCTGCAAGCGCAGGACATCGAATCGGTGTCGGTGCTGAAAGATGCTTCTGCTGCGATTTACGGAGCGCGTGCTGCGAATGGCGCAGTACTCGTCACCACCAAGCGCGGCAAAGCGGGTAAACCAACCGCGACTTATACCTTTAATAAAGGTTGGTCGCAACCGACTATCGTTCCCGAAATGTCCAACGCTGTCGAGTATGCCAACATCATGAATGAGCTGCCGATTTACCGTTCTATTCCTGTTGCGGAGTGGGGGCAGGCATGGGAGAGCATCCGCACGACGGGTACGTATGACTCACCTACGCCGGGTATCGGAAGTTTAAGTGCCAATTTCAGCCCGGAAGCAGTCGCGGCACATGGCAATGGCTCCGACCCGTGGACTTACCCTGATGCCGATTGGTTTGGCGATACTTTCCGTGAGTGGTCGCCGCAAAATCAACATCATATTGGTTTGAGTGGTGGCTCGGATAAGGTGCGTTATTACACTGCGCTTGGCTACACTTATCAGGATGCGATTTACCAAAATTCGGCTACCTATTATAAGCAATACGGCTTCCGCCTCAATCTTGATGCGGACGTAAACGACTACATCACAGCGAATGTCGGCATCAACGGACGACGCGAAGACCGCAACTTTCCAACGGAAAATGCCAACGCGATTTTCAGAATGTTGATGCGTGGACGACCTACCGAACCCGCTGTCTGGCCCACCGGAGAACCCGGACCCGACATCGAAAACGGGCAAAATCCGGTAGTCATCACGACCAATGCGACGGGCTATCAAAACACGCCTTCCGACATCGTACAACTTAATGGTGGTGTGGATATTCGCAATCCTTGGGTCAAGGGTTTGAAATTGACACTTTCCGGTGCAATGGATAGAAATATCACCACAAATAAAATCTGGCAAACGCCATGGGAACTCTATTTTTGGGATAAACAAACTTACGGAACAGACGGTCTTCCGGTACTTGAACCCGCAGTTCGTTCGCTATTTACGGATGCGCGACTTACACAGGGATCATTCTCATTGCTCAACACCAATATGACGGGTATTTTGAGCTATGATACAAAAGTCGGTACAGACCATCGCATTAATGCTCTTGCGGGTGTTACGAGCGAGCAGTTTCAGGGCGATAATTTCTTTGCTTTCCGTAGAAATTATGTCTCTACTGCGATTGACCAAATATTCGCCGGAGGCGCAGAGCAACAAAACACAGGCGGTAGCGCATACAACCGCACACGCTTGGGTTATTACGGCAGATTACAATATAATTTCCGCGAAAAATACCTGATAGAATTTATCGGACGTTACGACGGCTCTTATATTTTCCCCGAATCCGGGCGTTTTGGTTTCTTCCCCGGCGTTTTGGTCGGTTGGAATCTTTCGAGCGAAGAATGGTTCAATTCCGCCATGTTCGACCATATCAAAATCCGCGCTTCTTACGGGCAAATGGGTAACGACCAAGTATTTTATAATGGTCAATTACAAGAATTTGCCTACTTACCAATTTATGGTTTTGGGTCATTTCCGGTGGAAGGTTCGGTACAAAATACATTGGTCGAAACTATCCTCGCCAATCCTGATTTCACTTGGGAAAGAGCCAATAATCTCAATCTTGGTATCGACATGACGCTCATGGGACGTTTGGATATTATTCTAGAATATTTCAATAATAATCGCGACCAAATTTTGATTCAAAAAACGGGTTCTACACCTGCCTCATCGGGTATTAGTACCCTGCTTCCTCCTGTCAATGCGGGTGAAGTTCGCAACAGAGGTTTCGAGTTTAATGTACAATATAATGGTGGCGATAAAAGCTCAAGCAGAAGTGGTTTCCGTTATCAGATAGGCGCGAATGGCGGTTGGGCGAATAACGAAGTCCTTTTTATTGATGAAGTTCCCGGCGCACCCGATTATCAATTGCAAGAAGGTAAACCAATTGGCTCATATTTGGTTTATGAGTCCGATGGTGTGTTTGCAAGTCAAGCAGACATTGAAGCCAACACACTGGATTACAGTGCTGTGACACCGCAACTCATTCCCGGCGATATGAAATTCGTAGATCAAGACGGCAACGGTTTAATCGACGGTGATGACCAAATCCGCCTGAATGAGAGCATCATACCGAAATTCAACTTTGGTATCAACCTTCGTGCTGAATATCAAGGCTTTGATTTCTCCATGCTCTGGCAAGGCGCGACAGGCGCAAGCATTCCTATTCAAACGGAATCCGGCGATATTGGTAATTATCTGAAATATAATCACGACAATCGCTGGTCAATTGACAATCCGAGTTCGGAACACCCGCGCTTGGCGAGTCGTGGTGACACTTATTATTCAGGTGGAAATTTCGGTAACAATACCTATTATTTATTCGATAAAGATTATATTCGTTTGAAAAACTTGGAAATCGGGTACAGACTCGGTGCAGATAGTTTCTTAGGCAATGCCGGGTTCGCCGGTGCGCGTGTTTATGTCAACGCATTTAATTTAATTACCATAGATAAATTCAATATACTCGACCCGGAATCTACCAACTCGGCGGGACTTTATTATCCGCTTTCGAGAGTCATTAATGTAGGTTTCAGTTTGACACTTTGATAAAGTTCATAGTTGTTAGTTCATAGTTCATAGTGACCGTAACGGCGACTTTAGTCGCCAATTAAGCGATATTTTTATTTGTAAATAAT
>JAHDEO010000635.1 GCA_020628725.1 Saprospiraceae bacterium | reverse complement strand
ACCGTAACCCGGTTCGTTTTCATAACCACTCGGCAGCATTTCAGGCAAATTGGCTACGCCTGCCAAATGACTATCTGTTCCTGTAACTAACATTGCCCTCGACGGAGAACAAACCGGAGAAGCATGAAAATTGGTAAACATCATGCCTTGCTGTGCGAGTTGGTCAATATGTGGTGTGCGTGCTTCGCCCCCGAAACTTCCAAAATCCATCAAGCCAGAATCATCTACAAGAATGAGGACAATATTGGGCTTAGATGCTGTTTGTGACCAGACTTGCAAACTCCAAAAAATGAACAACCCTATCCATATTATTTGAACCTTCATAATGCTTTATTTTTTAGCTATGATTTCCATTATTTTTTGAGCAGTTTCGTGTCCTGAATTTTGATTTTGTCCGGTAACAAATCGTTCTTCCTCATCTACTACGGTTAAAGTAGCCAACATATCACTAATTGAATGACGACTGGCTTTATAGTTGGCTCCGGCTTTTTTCAATTCTCCTTCGGGATGCAGCGGCGTAAATTCAATACCCAACTGGTCGAGTTGTCCTTGTGTCACGCCTGTCATTGTCCGACCTTTTATCAACAAATTACCCGTTGTATCTTTTGCCTGAATAAATGCTAAGGCTCCATGACAAACGCTTCCCAGTATGGGCGTTTCTGCATAGTAGGCTTCGCTTACTTTTTTTGCCAATATTTCTGACTGTCCCATATCATAAGCTGCACCCCATCCACCGGCAAAAAATACGACATCATATTTTGTAAAATCAACGTCTTTGATTGCTAAAGAAGTTTTTACTTTTTGTTGGAATACTTCATCTTTCAAATACCTTTTATCAGAATCATCTTTTATCATGTAATAAAAGGACTGTGGGTCAATTGGAATTTCTCCTCCCTTGATACTTGCCACATCTACTTCCATATTGGCATCTAAAAATTCATAATATGGAACGGTCATTTCAGAGCCAAAAACACCTGTGGGTTTTCCGGTTGTTTCGCCGGGTTTGTTGAGTACGCCGTGGCTGGTCGTGACGACTAAGGCGCGTTTGCCTTGCAAATTGTATTGCTGACTACCTTCAAATTTAGGATGTAAGCCCATCCAATTAAGGATTTTTGGAGAGAAGAGTAGAAGGAGGGCGATGACGACTAAAAGGATGCCTATAATTTTCATGATTTTATTTTTCATTATGTGTTTTATTTTAAACAATAAGCTTATTCATATTTAAATTTATGTATTTCCCCCAAGCTCCTCCCTTTGGAGAAGCCTGTAGGGAAACATATAGTGATTAATTACGCAAATCACTTTACACAGTTTGGCAAAATCAGATTGCCTATTATTTGATACTTACTGTTTATGCAGTAAGCCCTCAATAGTATTGACTAAATCATTAATCGTGTGAGGCGGGCTATTTAATTGGTCTGTAAAAATATAGAGGTCAAATTTTTCTTCCAAATTCAAGACTAATTCCACAAAATCAAGTGAATCCAAACCCAAGTCGTCTGTGAAAGACGCATTAGGTTGGAGTTGGTTTTCATTTAAATTATAATTCCTCAAAAACGTATTTACTGTTTCTGTAATTTCTGTCTTGTTCGCTGTTCCCATTTCTATGCTCTTTTATTTCTCCGACGAATAGCTCCAATGTTATCTTAAGTACTGGGTAATGAACTATTCTTTTTTCCAAGTTATAGTTTTACTCATCCATCCAACTTTGATAGTAATGTCCAATTGACTGCCGTTTTCTTTCAAGACGGCATCATACCACTTTCCTTTTTTGGCAGCGTATAATTGACCTTTCCATTCTCCATTGCTGAATTTGACATCTTTAATGATTTGTTTTCCAATTTTTGCCTTAGCATTATCGGAAGAAAGAATTTTACCACTGACAACACCATTGTCTTCTGTGATTTCAATTTTGGTATTCTCCTCACCTGTATTCCAAATGCCAGCTAATGATTGGGCATTCATGGAAATTGTAGTAAACAGGACTAGGGTAAGGATTGCTAATTTTTTCATAATTTATTATTTTTAGTAGTTTTTCTCTGTACAGGGCAAAACTAAAATAGACGTATCACGTGATGTACCATACGGCACATGAAAAACGAATGTCATGCTTATTACCTACCGATGTTTTGTCTCTACGAGACTGCTTTTGATCACCCGTCCCAGCGGGACGATATATAGGTAGATGAATTGAGTTAAGCTTTGATTTGCGTGCTGTGAAGTACGCTATATGTTTATTATATTGTGATGATAGATTTTTGTCCTGTACATAGGTAGTTTTTATAAAATGTTAACTAAGAAGAACGCCAACGGACACTTCTACCAATTCTCGCGCTTCATAAGTGCTGTTTGTTTGTTGGGAAATAAGCTCATCATCATAGCTTATTAGAAAGATTGGTCCAGTCCATAATGCCAAAGAGAAATTTTGCTATAATTGAAAAAACATCAATTAAAGTTCCGGACAACTACGAGCCAAACTATCAAAAGCACTTACTTCAGTAGAACATGTCCATTCAAGTGTAAAATCAGGTGTTGTGGCAGGTGGCAAATATCTTTCAACACTATAAGTAATGGGGTCATTTTGCAAAATGGGTCTGCGAAGGTTGTAAAATCCGCCATCCGAACCATCTATATCTCCTACTTGCATGGTAATGTCATCTTCTAACAGGATGCCTTCTACCCAAAGCCCTTCGCCATAGTCTTCTTCTAAAATTAATTCCCAATTTTCGTAGCCTTCACCATCTAATTCCCAAGAATGTTTCACCCACCAGCCGCCTGTGCCATCTGACTCTAAAAACTCCTCTCCACTTCCATTCAAATAAACTGCATTAGGATGATAACAAGCTGTTTCTCCGGTCAAAACCGTAGTACATTCACCGGGTCCAACTTGTGCAGGAGCTAAAACTTGTCCATTGATTCTTTGCTGTGCATAGACGGTAATTCTTCTTGTGGCAGCATCAATGTGCATATCGTTAATAACCTGAATAGGGAAAGGAATGCTTGGATTATTTACTTCGACTGTC
>JAHDEO010000086.1:17402-18929 GCA_020628725.1 Saprospiraceae bacterium | reverse complement strand
GGTATGCACGATCCCGAAAATATCCGTGCAATAGCGAGTTTACCCATTGATTTAATGGGATTTATATTTTATGAAAAATCGCCTCGTTATGTAAGTAACACAGGCATCCTGCCTGTTCCCGCGAATGTACAGCGCGTAGGCGTATTTGTCAATGCAGATTTTGATTTTGTAATAGAAAAAATAGAAACGCACCAACTCCATTACCTTCAATTACACGGTGATGAAACGCCTGAATATTGCCGCGACATTCAAGCTGAAATCAAAGACATTCAACTCATCAAAGCCTTTCGAGTCAACGAAGATTTTGATTTTTCCCAAACAAAAAAATACGAAAAATACTGTGCATATTTTTTGTTTGATACGAAAAAGAAAACGAACGCAGTCCTCCCCCCAGCCCCTCCCGAATCAAGTTCGGGACAGGCTTCCAAAGGGGGAGATTTCTCGCGTAGCGAAAAACAACACACGAATGTATATCCCCCTCTGGAGGGGGGAAGGGGGGAGGAAACGGAATACGGCGGTACAGGCGAAAAATTTAATTGGCAACTCCTGCAACAATATACAGGTGATACCCCGTTTCTATTAAGTGGTGGCATTGGTGTGGAAGATGCCGAAGCTGTCCGAAAATTCATGCACCCAAAATTTGCAGGTATTGATGTAAACAGTAAATTTGAAATTGAACCAGCCCTGAAAGATGTCGGAAAAATCAAAGATTTTTTAAGCGAGTTGACGAGTTAACGAGTTGTTGTGTTGACGTATTGATGAGTTGTTGAATTAACGAGTTGTTGAGTTGATGTCTAATTTTTTGCAAAGCAAAAATAAAATTCATTAATTCGTCAACACAACAACTCGTCAGCCCGTCAATTCATCAACTCATCAACTCGTCAACTCGTCAATTCAACAACTCATGATAGACCAAAGAGGATATTACGGTGAATTTGGCGGGGCATTTATCCCTGAAATGTTGCATCCGAATATTGCGGAATTGCAGCGTAGATATGTGGAAATCAGTCAAGAAGAAGGATTTCAGCAGCAGTTTCGGAAATTACTCAAAGACTACGTGGGGCGACCTTCGCCTTTGTACTATGCGGAGCGATTGTCGAATCATTATGGGACGAATATCTATCTCAAGCGCGAAGACCTCAACCATACCGGCGCACACAAAATCAACAACACAATAGGGCAAATCCTGCTGGCGCAACGCTTGGGCAAAAAGCGCATCATCGCCGAAACGGGCGCGGGGCAACACGGCGTTGCCACTGCCACCGTCTGTGCGCTGATGGGCGTGGAGTGCATCGTCTATATGGGCGCGGTGGACATCGAACGCCAAGCTCCCAACGTATCGCGGATGCGGATGCTCGGCACCGAAGTACGCCCTGCGACGAGTGGGAGCCAGACGCTCAAAGACGCGACGAATGAAGCGATTCGGGATTGGATAAATAACCCGGAGGATACGCATTATATCATTGGCTCGGTGGTCGGTCCGCATCCTTACCCGGATATGGTGGCGCGGTTTCAGTCGGTTATCAG
>JAHDEO010000086.1:0-17302 GCA_020628725.1 Saprospiraceae bacterium | reverse complement strand
TGGTCGGTCCGCATCCTTACCCGGATATGGTGGCGCGGTTTCAGTCGGTTATCAGCGAGGAGATGTTGTGGCAACTCACGGAACAGACGGGCAGCGAAGACCCTGACATCATAGTGGCTTGCGTGGGCGGCGGCTCCAATGCGGCGGGTTCATTTTATCATTATCTCGAAAAAGACCATGTGCGATTCGTGGCGGTAGAAGCGGCAGGACATGGCGTGGATAGCGGCGAATCGGCAGCTACGAGCGTACTCGGCACCAAGGGCGTGATACACGGCAGTCGCACCCTACTGATGCAGACCGACGACGGACAAATCATCGAACCTTACTCCATCTCGGCGGGCTTGGATTATCCGGGTATCGGACCCATGCACGCACACCTGATACACACGGGACGTGCAGAAGCCGTGAGCGTCACCGACCAAGAAGCTCTTGACGCAGCGTTTTTTCTCGCACGCACGGAAGGCATCATTCCGGCACTCGAAACGGCTCATGCTTTTTCTGCTTTGGATAAAATTAAATACGAAGCGGATGATGTGATTGTGGTGAATCTTTCGGGGCGTGGGGATAAGGATTTGGGGACTTATGTGAAGCATTTGTGAGAAATTCTGAATACCAAAATTCAATATTTATGGTGTGATAAAAATCTGCGCTGTTTCAAACTCATACATTTCCCCTGTTGACAATTCCATAGCGACTTTGATTTTAAATGCTTGATTGAGTTCGGGAGCTTTTTTTAATGTTAAAAACATATCTTCCTCTTGGAGATTACCCGTTTGTTCATTCAGAAATTGAGTGAGTGAAATAGGTGTAGTCAGCAATTCCCATGATGAGCCGCGATAATCAAATAGGTCATTGATATTGGAATTGGCTAAGTGGTCGTCATCAAAATCATTCAGTGTAGTGATGGAAAAATCAACCAGTGCCTCAGTTTTCGAGCCTTTATCACCGAATATAGGAGAGCAGGCATAGGCAGAAGGTATTAGCGAAAAAGACCAATCCCGCTCGGGGAGTTCTATGCTATGATAGTCGGTTTCATAACCGATGAAAATCTTGCCCAACTCATCAAGAGCTACCGTTTCATTTGGGGCTATTACCGTATTTGAAGAGTCTAAAAAAACAACCTCATCAATTCCAAGCACATCAAAATACGATGATGAACCACCACAGTCGTCGTCTTGTTCGCAACCCGGTATGATAAATCCTATCATTAAAATGACGGTGAATCCAATAATTTTTAGCTTTTTCATATTGTCTAAATTCGAGTATTGATAAAATGAAGTTTCAATATACAAATAAGACGGGTGAAAAACTGTTGTGCGTTGGGTTTGTCGAATAAAAGTTAATATCTTTATTCAAGTTATGAATAATTAACTTGGATATATGTTAGATACATTCGCACCAACCAAAAAACAACTACATCCTCGCCTTCAATCGGTCAAGCCTTCGGCGACTTTACGCATCAATGAACGTTCTCAACAACTCGTAGATGCAGGGCAGACGGTCTATCGCTTGGGGTTTGGTCAATCACCTTTTCCTGTGCCTGCCTGTGTACGCGAAGCCCTTCAAGCTAATGCTTATCAAAAGGATTATTTGCCTGTAAAGGGCTTACCTGCCTTGCGCGAAGCAGTTGCGGGATTTCATCATCGTACACTTGGTGTGGATTGTGAAGCGGCACAAGTGATGATTGGTCCGGGTTCTAAAGAGTTGATATTCAGCTTACAAATGGTCTTGGATGCGGATTTGTTATTGCCTTCGCCGAGTTGGGTATCGTATGAACCGCAAGCGAATTTGTTGGGCAGAAAAACGCATTGGATAGATACCTACGAAGCCAACGGTTGGCGACTCACGCCCGATGCATTGGATGATATTTGTCAAAAAATCACTAATCCGAACAAACTACTCATCCTAAATTATCCGAATAATCCGACAGGTACGACTTATGCTGAAAATGACTTGCGTGAGCTTGCGGAAGTCTTCCGAAGATATGGCGTGATAGTCTTGGCGGACGAGATTTATGGCGAAGTCTCGCATACGCACACGCACACGTCACTCGCGCAGATGTACGCGGAAGGCACAATTGTCAGTGGTGGTCTGAGTAAATGGTGTGGCGCGGGCGGTTGGCGATTGGGAACGTTTTTATTTCCAAAGGAATTGCTCTACATTCAAGATGCGATGGCGACGGTGGCAAGCGAAACATTTAGCGCGGTAGCCGCACCGATTCAGTATGCCGCCATCACTGCCTTCAATGGAAATGATGAAATTCAGGCTTATTTGAAAGGCTCGAATCAGGTTTTACATTGGATAGGGAAATATGTGCATCAACATTTGACGGCTCATAAAATTACCATGCCTGCACCTGAAGGCGGTTTTTATCTCTTTCCCAATTTTAATGCGTATAAAAATATTTTTCAACAAAAAAATATACACGATAGCGAGGCGATGTGTGAGTACATTCTCGCAGAAACGGGTGTCGCACTCCTGCCCGGTACTGCTTTTGGCAGACCTGCCGATGAGTTGACTGCCAGACTTTCCTACGTGGATTTCGACGGGGCATTTGCCCTTGAAAATTACGAGCAATATAATTCGGAAGAGGAATTTGTGGCGGCTTGTTGTCCTAAGATTGAAGAGGGGATAGGGCGGCTTGTTCTAATGATGAACGATGAACGATGATTTTTTTTTCGCTAATAAAAAAACCTCCTGTGAAATAAATCGCAGGAGGTTTTTTATTTTCAATATAGGAAATTTTGCGAAGCAAAATAAAACCTAATCAATCACTAATTAACTCAAGTTGCGGATAGACCGCCAACTTGAGCAAATTCCAAATCCCAAGCACCAAATTCCAATAAAACATGTGTTGAATGTGTCAAAATTGGAATTTGGGATTTGAATTTTGGAATTTTTTAAGTTGTCTGCAACTTGAATTAATGATTACTTAGCAGCTGCGTAACGCTTACTCACTTCGTCCCAGTTGATAACATTGAAAAATGCGCCAACGTAATCAGGACGACGGTTTTGGTAATTGAGGTAGTAAGCGTGTTCCCATACGTCCAATCCGAGAATTGGTGTACCTTTTTCCTCTACAATATCCATCAAAGGATTGTCTTGGTTAGGTGTAGAAGTCACAGCGAGCGAGCCGTCAGCCTTCACAATCAACCATGCCCAACCCGAACCGAATCGTGTCTTAGCAGCCGAACTGAAAGCATCTTTGAAACCATCAAAAGAGCCAAACGCCTTGTTGATAGCATCACCCAAATCGCCCGAAGGAGTGCCGCCGCCATTAGGAGACATGACGCTCCAAAATAAGCTGTGGTTGTAGAATCCACCACCGTTGTTGCGTACACCGCCTGAGTGCTTTGATACGCCTGCGAGGATGTCTTCGATAGATTTGTCCGCTAAATCACTGCCTTCGATGGCTGCGTTGAGTTTGTTGGTATATCCGTTGTGATGCTTACCGTGATGGATTTCCATAGTTTTTTTATCTATGTGAGGTTGCAATGCATCGTATGCATACGGCAGATCGGGAAGTTTAAAAGCCATAGTGTCTATTTTAAGTCCAAGTTCAAGCTCAAGTTCAAGTCTAAGTTTAGATTTAAATTGAGAAAATGAATAATTCTTGGGGTCAACTTAGAACAAAGTACTTGAAACTAAGAACTCAATGTTTGTTATTTAAAATGAATCTAAACTAATAATGTAACAAACGTAAAGGTAAGAAGTTTTGAAATTTTTGGGTTTAAGAACGCATTTAATTTTTGGCAATTAATTTCAGAGGTTTTATTTGCTTTGGTCGTAAAAGTAGGAAACCTGACTGAAAGTACATTCAGCCAGGTTCCGCCCCTCTAAATAAATATATGTTGTTAAAATCCCTAAAGCCAATATTGGTTAAATTCCAAGTTTCATTCCGATAGTTATCGGGACAAATTTCAATGAAATTCGATTGAAATTGTGATTTGGAATTTGATTTTTGGAATTTATCTTTTAAGGTATATTACGCGTTCGCCGTCTGTTTTGAATGACCATTTATTACTTCCTTTGTAAAAAGTGATAATCCAAGTATCTCCATCGACATGTTCTGCCTCTATATTATGGTCTGTTTCATTCGTTTCCGGTATAAGTATAAAAGTAATATCGGTGTTAAGCTCAGAAAGGTCGCTTGCCAATTTGCTCATATTGAGCGGATTGCGTGCTGATAAAACGAAAGAATTTTCTTCTTTGTCGTAATCATCAATTTCCAACTCATACTCGCTTAATTGACTGTTTATCTCTTTATTTGTGGTGGTTGTTCCTCCCGACCTAAGCGGTGCTGTCCAAGTTGTTTCGGGCGTGCAATCTATTTCAATGCGGTCAATGTAATAAGGCTTAGCTTTGGTATGTATGCCCAGACTAGTCACTTTCTGTGCATAAGGGTTAGTTGAATTGTGTATACTCATCAAAGCATTGAAGAGACTTGCCTGAACATCTTCAGGAATACGAATATCGAGTTCTAACAAACTGCGCCCATTTGCCAAATGACTTAGTGCCAGACGTGCGGCGTCTTTTCTATATTCGCGAACAGTTTGATTGGTAAGGTGCGTAGCAGTAATCATGTGCAGTTCTGTGTCCTGCGCTTGGGTGCTACCGGGGAAACATAATAAGGTGGAGAGAGTAATAGCAAATAGAACAATATGTCTTGAGTATCCAATGTGCATGAATCGGCGGATTTCTTAGCATACACTTCGACTTTCGTAAGCCTTTTAGTTTGCTGATTTTGTTATTAATTAATGAATTTTTTAATTGTATTGCCTTACTTGTCTACGATTATACGAGTGATAATCGAAAAAGTTGCGTGCAGAAAATTATTTTTTTTTACACAAGCAAATACAATTAATTGTTGTAATTACAGGGCTTTACAGATGATGTGAATAGTGTATGGATTGATTTCAGAAAAGCTATTAGGCAAGAAAAGTATATGTAAGACTATGAAAAAAGAGATATAGTTGCTTAATAAATGTTAAAATTGCAGTTTTGTGGTGTTGCGGTATTGTTGTGTCGTAGTTTTTATGTTATTCTACCACAATACGAAAAGAACCGGATGCCTATCCCTTTGGATTGGACACCCGGCTACTCACACTAAAACTGCCTCTTTATCCGTATCTCCAAGTATGGACATACGTCTATATCTTGCTTCATACCAATGAGCATGTAAGTCCCTTTTTCATTGGTAATGAAAGGTGGTTTTCCGACCAAAAACAGCCGTTCCTCAGATACCCGATGTTTGTATCTTAGATTGGTAGTGTAGCTGCTCCACGGTTGGATTTTCGAAGAAATAGTGGATGTCGGAGCAGTAGTGAATATCGTCGAGTTCTTTTTTAGTTATTCAAAAACTCTTTCAATGTATTCGCCAAATTATGAATGAGTGTAAATTTTATATTAATAAAGTTAATAAATTATGCTCATTCATAATTTTTTATTCAAAAATCAAAATTAGCGAAAACACCGTCTTTGAATTGGGATATTGTTTGGGTTTTTATGATATGGGCAATGTGAAGTATACTGTGGTACCTTCATCGGGGGTAGATTTTATCCAGATGTCCCCCTTATGTTTTTCAATAATTTTTTTACAAATAATCAAACCCATTCCACAGGAATTTGGGTTTTTATTGTGTCTTTTGGGACCCAGTGCAATGCTGAATAATTCGTTTGTAGGCTTGAAGGCGATGCCTGTACCATTGTCTTTTATCGCAATTCTATGGTAGCCCTCCATGTCTGAGTTTTTGATGGTAATGACCGAAGTTTCGTTGTCATTATATCGAATAGCATTGTCAATGAGATGCTGAATGAGACAGCTAATTTGCTCAAAATCAACATTTACTGTAGGTAGTTCATCGCATAATATTTGAATGTTTTTATTATATCCTTTTTTGAGCGTATTTTCGACCATCCATACGATTTCGTCCAATTGAATAGGAAGGCGGCGTTTTTCATCCGTATCAATTTTTACATAATAGCTGAATGTAGTTGCCAGTTTGGTAATACGCTCAATTGCTTTTTTGATGTAGTTTAAATAATCATCATATTTGTCAATACCATCATTATGCAAACTGCGACTAAGCAAGGTCTGATAACTACTGATAATTCGGACGGGTTCTTTTATATCGTGTGCAATATGGCGCAAGAAAGACTTGATGTCGTCGCTCAGTTCGTCATGAGGCGTATTGATATTTTGGAGGGCTTCGTGATAGCGTTCGTGGTACTTTAACGCATTTTCAAAATCACCCAAAGATTTGTATGCCTTATAGATGGTATGTAGCAATTCTGGCTTGGAGAGTCCATGCGTCTCAGCCAAAGAAAGTGCCGTAATGAATTGTAACAGTGCATCTTGTATCTGCCCCAATTCGAGTAAAGCCTGCCCTGATAAGCAGTGACTGTCTATAATAAATTGAAAATTTTGAGCATCGGCACCTGAATGGAGTGCCTGCGAAAAGTAAGCGGAAGCCTGTGCGGGTTCGGTGATAGGCAATTCTTTCCCAAGATAATTGTAATCGTCAACGACTTTACGCTTATCTTGTGCAGAAGATTCTGTGCTAGGGGACAGTCTTTGCATCTCTATACTTGGTAAATGGTTGTTAGATAATTCAAGTTGCGATAAATGGCATCCTTGAAAAATTTCAAATCCCAAAATCCAAATTCCAACAAAATTATGGGTGAAAAACGGATTCAAGTTGGAATTTGTCCTGATAACTATCAGGGTGGGATTTGAGGTTTACAAGCTAATAAAAACTTGCAATAAATAAGTAAAATTGGGGGATTTTACTTATAAAGATATATAAACATCTGCACACTGTTACGTAAGTCTGCTTTTTTATGTTTCAAATCCGATTGTTTTTTTTGCATATAAATTATAAGAATAATAATATTGTTAATGCAAAGCCAACTTTAAATGCAACTTCAACCTCAAGTTTAATTTTGATTTGCCGGAGGCAAATCTGTTTATTGAAGTTGCGTTTGAGGTTGAAGTTGAAGTTGTAATGATTCATCCATTCTATTTTTCAAACCTAATTCAAGACCTGAGTTGGTATCAATGGGCACTGGCACTATTGGCAGTGGCTATTGTTGGGATTTCTAAAGCGGGAATTAAGGGCATATCTATTGTGGTCGTGGCTTTACTGGCGATAGCTTTTGGTGGCAAAGCCTCCACGGGTATCTTACTGCCGATGCTGATTGTGGGTGATATTATAGCTGTTATTTACTATCGTCGGCATGTGAAATGGCGGTATCTTCTTCAATTATTGCCCTGGATGATGCTTGGGGTGGTACTTGGTACTTGGGTAGGGAAAGATATTTCCGAAGTCCTATTCAAACGAGGTATGGCAGCCGTTATCCTTGTGAGCGTGGCGGTGATGTATTGGTGGGACAGGCGTGAATCCAAAACGGTTCCTGATTATTGGTGGTTTGGAGGTATCATGGGATTGACGGCAGGCTTTACCACGATGATAGGCAACCTCGCAGGCGCATTTGCCAATATAGTTTTCCTCGCCATGCGAATGCCCAAAAATGACTTTATCGGGACAGCATCATGGCTGTTTTTAATTATCAATATATTTAAAATGCCTTTCCATATTTTTGTCTGGAAAACCATCACACCTGAAACTTTAGCCTTAAATTTACGACTTGCTCCGGCTGTTTTTATTGGTTTTATGGTTGGTATTCGCATTGTCAAGTTGATAAATGAACAACAATATCGTCAACTAATATTGGCATTGACAGCAATTGGTGCTATCTTGATATTTTTCAGGTGAGAAACACGTAGCACGATGCTCTTGTACCGACGAATGACGGTATCCAACCCGTGTTAAGAAAATTGGCGACAAGTACCTAATTATGATTTTTATCAAACAAGAAAGAATTAACCATTTATCGGCATATCTCAAACCTATAAGGTTTTCAAAACCTTATAGGTTTTTATACCAAATAATTACGAAAATAAAATTCATTAATAATACTTTACAAATCAATAGATGGTCAGTTTCACAGCAAAATAGAACGCACTTCTTTTTACTATGTTTCTTTATAATAATACTCATCCTCCCCGCCTGCCAAGACGATGAAATGCCTCCCTCGCCACCACCCGAACCCGGTTGTCAAGATACTGTTTTGGTAAATAATGTCATCATTACACCACACGATAGAAATGTATTGCGTATAGATGTCGAATTTGAAACTTCGGAAAGTGCAGATATTTACATAAATTATTGGTTAGCAGATAATATGAATGAGATGAAACGCTCCGTTTTATCTTCTAATTTAAGCGCGCACAAAATTACGCTCATTAACATGTTATCGGCAAGCGATTACGTTTTTCAGACGGTTGCTATGGTTGATTCCTGCGAATATTTTGGTGACTTATACTCCTTCACAACGGAGGCATTACCTGCCGCGGTTCCTCAAATTACGCACCATAATCTTAGCTATAATTTTGAGGGATACATTCTTGCACATACCAATTTGCCGGGTACTGTATTTGTGTTGGATAGTCGTGGACGAGTGGTGTGGTACGAGGTATTTGACGGAATCGCGCAGGTACATACCCTATCCGAAAAAAACACCCTTGCCGTCATGTTGGGTTCGTTAAATTATTTGGAAATGGATTTCTTCGGGAATGTACTACGAGAGCATGAATATAATGTAGACCACAACGATTTAATTCATCACGAATTGCTGCAAAATGACGAGGACGACATGTTGACTTTAGGCGTTAATGCTCAAAATTTTGACCTAAGTAGCGTAGGCGGTGGCACAAATGACCAAGTAATTGCGGACAATATCATCCAATTTGCACCCGACGGAACGGAAAAATGGCGCTGGAATCTACTCGACCATGCCAATCCACTTGATGACCCGAATATTCTTCTTAACCGCACAGACTGGACACATTCCAACGCGCTTGCTTATGATACTGATGGGCATTTGCTGCTTTCTATTCGTAATTTCAATCAAATCTGGAAAATCAATACACAAACCGATGATGTAATATGGCGATTGGGTATCAATGGTGATTTTACGATGGATGCAGACGACCATTTTTACCGTCAGCACGCTATACACCTCACGCCTGATGGCGATTTGATGTTGTATGATAATGGCGCGAATAGCATCCGTGAAACTTCTCGCGCCATTATTTTCGATATAGATGAAAACAATATGATCGCCACAACCAATTTGAAAATCGAACTTCCAGAAGATTTCTATTCTGACCGTCAAAGCAATTGCATGATGATAGGAGAAGACCGAGTGCTTTTTGCAAATAGTATCCAACGAGCAATTTTTATTACCAATCTAACAGGAACATTTCTATGGCATGTAGAACTACCGGATAGTTTTTATCGTGCTTATTATATGGAGAATTTTTATTGAGGTGGTAATTGGTCACTGGTGATTAGTGATTGGTTTTTAGTTCTACTTTGGCACTTTAAAATCATAACGTGTTTCCAACGTGGCTTTAGTCCGTTGTCTGCGTGAATAACAAGGGGTTAAAACCCGCTTGGATGATTCAAACGTTTAAAGTGCCAAAGTAGAATTAGCTTGTTTCTTGAATATTTTCCTAATTTTACATAAAATATATACAACCATTTATCATTCACTAAACACTAAAATTGATATGAAACACATTATCTCCTTTACCATTTCACTTTTTATTTTTGCTACTTTAGCCACGGCTCAATTTCAAGTTGGCACGCAGAGTCTCAGTGTTCAAGACCCTTCGCGCGGCAATCGCACTATTGGCTATGAAGTCTGTTATCCTGCGACTACGGCGGGGACAAATGCAGCGATAGCAGCAGGACAATTCCCTGTTATCGTCTTTGGTCATGGCTTTGGTATTGCCATCAGCGAATACGATGTTTGGTGCGATGCCTATGCCTCGAAAGGCTATATTATTGCATTTCCAACTACCGAAGGGAGTGTCTTTCCCTTCCCTAATCATGAGAGTTTTTCGCTCGATATGTCCTTCCTTATCGACCATTTATTGGGGGCAAGTACGCCATTTCCGGGCAGTATTCTCGGTACAAGTGCCATCATGGGACACTCGATGGGGGGCGGTGCATCATGGGCAGCAGCAGCTACCAATCCCAATATCACAACGATGGTAACACTTGCAGCAGCAGAAACTAATGCGCCTGTTTCTTCTATTGGGGCTGCGCCAAATATTACGATTCCTACGCTCACGCTTGCCGGTACGTCTGATTGCGTAGTACAAAACGGCGGCGCACCAATTGATATGTATAATGCTTTGCCTGCTGCGCCTTATCACGTCTATTTGGATATTATTGGTGGTAGTCACTGCCAATTTGGTGCAGCAAGTGGTTTTTCGATATGTACGACAGGCGAATTTTGCGGAGGATTCATTCCTATCGCAGACCAACACAATCAAATGTTGACCTCTACTTGTCTTTGGATGGATTATTATCTCAAAGATGACTGTCAGGCATTTTTGGATTTACAAACGTACATAGATACCAATGAAGGCAACCTACATAATTCGATGGAAATGGGTACTGAACCCGTCACTTCTTGTACTGCTTGTGCGGCAATGGATTTGAATTTTAATTTTGATGATAATCCACAACAAACGAGTTGGGAAATATTGGATGCCAACGGCGCAGCCGTAGCCTCCGGTGGTACGTACAATATGGGTGATATTTCCACTGTTGAAAGCCTTTGCTTACCTGACGGCTGTTATGACCTTGTAGTATCTGATTCGGGGAATGATGGTATGTGTCCACGCCGTACGAGTACGGTATTGACGGGCATTAATATTGCAACTTTAGGCTTAGGCGGTGTATTTAACGGCATTCCGCGTGTCGGACAAATGTGTGGTGATTACACCCTCACGGATGCCAATGGCAATACCATAGCTTCGGGTGGCGGTAGATTCGGAACGTCTGAAACGAATTCATTTTGTATCGTAGGCGGTGTACCACAGTTGTATGTAAATGATGATGCAAATTACGCTCGCCAAATCCCTGATTATACAGGAACAACGGACGCCTTCCGTCTTTACCCTAACCCTGTAGATGAAGTATTGAATATTCAATTTGAAGGAAATGTGACTACTGATGTCCAACTGAATATCATGGATGCTACCGGAAAATCTATACGTATGTACAGATATGCGACAGATGATTTTTCAAATGTTCAATTGCCCGTAAAAGATTTAAATTCAGGTATTTATTTCGCTCAGGTTATTTTTAATGAGAAAATAATAACAAAGAAATTTGTGATAAAATAATGCGATGTCCCTTGTCCGTTTTCGGGCAAGGGGTATTTTTTTCTTTAGACGAACCAAATTTGACGCGAATACTCACTGTATTTAAGGAGAATTTGGTGAGGTATAAAGGAAAAATAGCCGCATTAATTGTTTAATTTATTCTTGGGAATTGTCTTAGCTACAATACCCTCCAACACCTCAATCAATTCCTCTAAATCCCAAGCATCCTCCAATCGAAAATCACCAATCCGAGTCCTGCAAAGTGCGGTCAAATAAGCCCCACTATCCACAGCTTTTCCGAAATCATGCGCGAGCGAACGTATATACGTACCCTTACTACACGTCACGCTAAAATCCACGTCAGGCAATTCAATTCGCGTCAATTCAAAATTATCAATACGGACATTTCGGGGTTTTAATTCAATAGTTTTACCTTTTCGTGCGGCTTTATAGAGGCGTTGTCCATCGACTTTAATGGCAGAATACATGGGCGGTATTTGCTCAATATCACCTATGAATTGTGTGGTGTTTTCTTGTAATAATTCGTCGGTAATATGGTCGATAGGGTAGTGGTGGTCGGGTTCGGTTTCGGCATCGTAGGAAGGCGTGGTCTTACTTAAGTGTAGCGTGCCTGTATAAGTCTTATCTAATCCTTGAAATTCGTTGAGTTTCTTTGTGAATTTTCCTGTGCAAATGATAAGCAAACCCGTTGCCATCGGGTCAAGCGTACCTGCGTGACCAACTTTGATACGCTTCACGCCTGTAATATGTCGTAAGCGATAACGGATTTTATTGACCACATCAAAGGAAGTCCAACTTTGTGGTTTGTTGACGAGTAGGGTTTCGCCCGTTTGAAAATTATATGATTTTTGATTTTTGATTTTTGATTTTGATTGTGATTAACTCAGCATCATGCCCGAAACAATGGCAATGATACCAACAATAAAACAATAAGCAGCAAAGTAAATCAACTTGCCACGTTTGACCAAATTTATCATCCATGTACAAGCCAATAAGCCAGAAACAAAAGCTGCAATAAAGCCCACCAAAAGCGGCATGACATCAAAATTAGCAGGTGGAGCTTCTGCCAAATCTTTGACCTTCAATAAAGTCGCCCCAATAATCGGTGGTAAGACCATCAAGAATGAAAACCGCGCAATTTTTGATTTATCCACACCCAATAATAAACCCGTTGCTATCGTACTGCCCGAACGCGAGATACCCGGCAACACTGCCACAGCCTGTGCGATACCTATAATAATAGCATCCTTAAACGTGACAGCATGTCCTTTCTTACGAAGTCCTTCGGCATACTTAGTGAGATAAAGCAGTGCGCCTGTAATGAGCAACATACAACCGACCAAGATGATTTTGCGGTCAAAAAGTGCCTCCACATGTTCCTCCAATAAAATTCCTACGATCCCAACGGGTATCATGGAAAGTAGGATTTTGGCAGCAAACTTCGTTTCTTCATTCCATGCAAAACGAAATAAGCCACGCAGGAGTTCCAAAATATCTTTTCTGAAAACGACCATGGTACTTAGTACTGTCGCAAAATGTAGAATGACCGTAAAAAGGAGTTCATATTCATTATCTCCGGGGTCGTAATTCAATAATACTTTTCCGAGTTCGATATGCCCACTACTGCTTACGGGCAAAAATTCTGTCAAACCCTGCAAAATGCCGAGTATCAATGCTTTTAGTAATTCCATCTATGCGGTAGACGGTGAACGGTAGACGGTGAACGGTAGACGGTATAATTTTTTTTCGTAGAAAAAATCATACCGTCTACCGTTCGCCGTCTACCGTCTACCGTTATTTACGTTTGAAGATAGCGAATATCTCAACACCGATACCCGCCAAAACAAGAAATGGTCCGAGCGTCACACGTCGGAAATTATAAATGATGTTGGGATCCCACGTTTCTGCATTGGGTTGTGCGCCACCTGTCATCAATAAGTAACCCAACAACATCAAGCCTACACCTGCTGCCATGAGGATATAGTTGGTGCGTCCATAAAGCAATTCTTCACCTTCCGGCTGAGTGACAGCAGCCCGTCCCCCCAGACGCGAAACCGTTTTTTGTACTACTTTTTTCTTGGGTTCGGCTTCTTGCTTGGGCGTAGTGACGACACGCTTTTTATTAGTAGTCTCCGCACTTGGAGTGGCGGATCTTTTCTTCTTGTATTGTTTTTTACTCATGATTTAATGCGATAATGCTGAAATGCGTTAATGCTACAATGTTTTTAATACGATAATGTCTTTCTCATTAACGCATTGTAGCATTAACGCATTGTAGCATTGTTATTTCTGCAAAGTTAAGATAATAGCGCGGATTTCATAGTGAGGTTTTACAGGCTTTGCTTCATTAGAATGCTTTTTTTTCAAAAAGTGACAGATATTGTGATGTTTATGCAAATTTTTTGTCATAAAACACTCGTATATAGATAAATTATGATTAGATTTGGCATTAATAAAACAATGCAGTAATGGGGATTTGCCTACGAAAAACACATTCAGTAAAGCAAAACACATAATTGACTTATTGGCAGTTTTTTAGGGATATATCATTCTCATTTTCAAATATTATTTTTATAAATAAATTGTTTTAATTATGAAAAACCAAGTATTTTTGCCTATTCTTTTTCTATTAACCCTATTAGCTTATCAAGTACAGGCACAATGCCCCTCAGGTAATGTCACTTTAACGAGTCAGGCAGAGGTAGATAATTTTGTTGCTACCTACCCAATGTGTCAGGACTTGCCGGGTGGTTTACATATTGGCACATCAAGTTCTAATACGCTTTCTGATATTACGGATTTATCGGGCTTACAGTTGACTTCAATTGGTGGTGATTTAAAAATTCAGCACAACCAATTATTAATGAGCTTGGATGGTTTAGATATGTTGGCTTCTGTGAGTGGCGGAGTCACTATATTTAATAATGATGCATTGACGAGCTTTAGCGGTTTAGATGCTTTGGCTTCGATTGGTAAAAATCTCTCTATTCTTAATAATGACGCGCTAACAAATATCTCCGCTTTAGGTGCTCTGACAAGTATAGGTACAAGCCTCAATATCAGTTTTAATCCTATGCTTACCACAATGGCAGGTTTGGAAGGTATTACTGCTATAGACGGGTTTGTCAATATTGAAAGCAATGGTATTACCAGCATGGCAGGTTTGGACAATTTGGCATCTGTAACAGGAGATTTTGATATTAGAAACAATCTGAGTTTGCTAAATCTTGGCGGCTTGGAAAACTTGATATTTGTTCAGGGCAATTTTTATTTATTTTTCAATATTCAAATGACTTCTATCGAAGCATTAAGTAATATGAGAGATATTTGCGGTCAATTCCAATTGTTTAAAAATGATGCGCTTGTAGCCTGTACCATTCCTATCATGTGCATACTTACGCAAGACCCGAATTTTGACCTTTTCATTGAGACTTATGGTTCAGAATGTGGAAGTTCGGCACAAATCATGGCACAAGTAGAAGCTGCTAATATCGACTGTGCTACCGCTGAAGCTGAGGCAGTATTGTGTAATCCACTTTCTGCTGAATTGGTGAGTTTGGATATTCGCTTAGAAGGCAGAACAGCAGTACTTACATGGGAAACTGCTACTGAGACCAACAACCAAGGATTTGAAATCCAGCGCAGCAGAGATGGTTTCGAGTGGGAAACGATTGCATGGCAAGAAGGTAGTGGCAATTCCAGTATTTTGCGTGCGTATTCATTTGTAGATTATAATACCTATCGCGGCATCAATTACTATCGTTTACAACAAATAGATTTTAACGGTGCATCGGTTTATTCACAAGCGGTAAGTATCACGACGACGGGAGTAAGTACCATTGATATATACCCAAATCCAGCCAGTGATTTCCTTGTGGTATCCGGCTTGGATGGACGTACGATTGATGAAGTAGTGATTCATGACCTCAACGGAAAAGAAGTCTTGAGACAAACGGACATTAATAATGTAATAGATATTGCAAATATACAACCGGGTATGTATGTAGCTGTTATTGTAGCCGGTTTTGATGAGAAATTTATTAAATTAGTCATCGAATAAAATGAAATAAAATGGTGTAATTCCCTCATTTTAAGGGATATACCATACTCACGTAAGTAACCAATCTTGCCCCTTGGAGCTTTGCTTCGAGGGGCTTTTTTATGTCATTTTGGGAGTTTCGATTTGTAAAAAATGGGCAAACTGTTCCTTTTTATATACGAAAAATGGGCGCATCTTGCAGGTGTAAAGGGAAGAAGATGATATTATTCTTTGCCCTTTTTCTAAAACAAACAAACACACAAGATGAAAACCTTAAAGCGTATGCTCCTCACGTGTAGTTCCATTGGAATATTCCTATTGGCTACCTTACTTTACTTTGCCCAATCTCCGGTCAAATCTACCGACGTGGGCAGTTTTAATTATCAGGCAAAGCTCATTTCTAAATCCATAATAATGGTGGGATATGGGACATATGAAAATACCGTTAATTCTTCATTTGCCGCTAATCCGATAGATAAAGATTATGAATGGGAAGATTTGTCGAATCCTTACTTCGAACGTATCAGAAAAGATAAACGCCTTGCGGATTTCTACAAGAAAGATGTTTGGTTATTTCAAGATGTGTTAGAAATCAAAGAATTTCTGAGAGATGCTTTTCCACATGGAACGTCTCCTGCAAACTATAGGGAAAAAAACGTCCTCGAAATGTTGGATGCTGCCGATAAAGGTGCAAAATTTCTTTGTCATGGGATCGCAAAAATGATGATACAGTTGCTTATGGCAGCCGATATACCTGCGCGAATAGTACGAATATCTAATAAGAAAGGACATGGTCATATCGTCCTTGAATTTTGGTCGGAGGAGTATAATAAATGGTGCTTGATTGACCCGGATTATAATGTGTATTACACCGATATGAATGGCAAACCCCTCTCTGCTTTGGAATTACATGTGATGTCAAAAAATAACGAATCGGTCAAAAAATATGTCGGAAGTTCAAAAAATACTCTTTTCAACGAAAAGACAAGGTTGTATGAAAATTTTTATTCACAAGGTGTTGGAATTGATTTTTATAACAAATGGATTTCCAAAAACTTCCCACGAACCTCCCCGGAGGCTTCTTCTGTCAATTCTGTTATTTACATTGGTGATGATAAATTGCAAAAGCAATATTATTACTACGATTATTCTATTGAAGAACAGGATATTATTCAAATTATTAATCGTAAACCGTATTCATCAAAAGATATTGTGAAGAAATAGATTGACAAGAATAAAATCAGTCAAATTCGGTGTATTTTTTGTAGGGCAGTTTAATTCACTAAGTTCATTAAGTTTATTGGATTTATAAACTTAATGAACTCAAAAACTAAACAAATGCACAGATTACTCAAATTATCATTTTTTTTATTCGGAATAATTTTACTATCAAATGCTTGTAAGGACGACGAAGTTGTTAGTCCTGAAAGTCGTGACGAATTTTTTATTGCTAATTTTGACGGTACAGAAAAAAATCTCACCTACTCCACTAATGCCTACAACATCAGCTTTGAAGCCCAAAATTCGGAATATTTTGATTCTACAGGGACGCTTGTGAGTTACACCAAAGGTCCGGGGGCGGCTTTATGGCAAGACGCCAACTTAGCTACATTTCTCGGCGGATTAGACGTTGAGACAGACGAGAGAATGACCATGTTTTTTGGACAAAATGTATTTACCGAACGCGAATGGGCATTGGATAGTCTCAATAATTTCAACGCGATTTTCCAAACAGGCGCATACACATACATGGACAATGATGCTGCGAATGCAGAAATTCCGGGTATAGAAATTCGCTGGACAGATGAAGACCTCAAAGTATGGTCTACGCGCAACGGCACACAAGCAGGCAGTACCTTCAACTTGACCAAAACTGAGCCTTTTACCACTTCTGATGGTATGTATCAAAACAAAGTAGACGGTACATTCAATTGTAAACTCTACGATGCCGCAGGCAATAGCATCAACGTCACAGGTGGTACATTTTTTATGACTTTTCA
>JAHDEO010000085.1 GCA_020628725.1 Saprospiraceae bacterium | reverse complement strand
GATGCAAAAGAGACGATGATTGATGTGGCAATGGACTTATTGAGTGACCAGAATAAAATGGACGAATTATCCAAAAATATAAAAGCACTCGCCAAGCCGGATGCAGCGAGAAATATCACCCAAGAGGTCTTTAATTTGATACAAAAGAAAGGTCTGTTGACCGTCGTAGAATAAAAAGGTGCCATGAAAAATATCGTTTTGGAGGATATTCGGAAGTTATACTTCATCGGCATCGGCGGCATCGGGATGAGCGCATTGGCGCGATACTTCAACGGACGCGGCGTAGAGATTTACGGTTACGACAAAACGCGCACACCACTGACAGAAAAGCTCTCAACGGAGGGCATGACGATACATTACCAAGAAGACATCACGCAGATTCCAAAGGGAATTGATGCGGTAGTATGGACACCTGCAATACCAAGTGAACATACTGAATTACAATGGTTTAAGCAAAATAATTTCCCGCTACTCAAACGTTCGGAAATGCTCGGCATCATCAGTCGCAGCATGAAAACGATTGCGATTGCAGGTACGCATGGGAAGACGACCACGACGACAATTCTCACGCACATACTACGCACGGGCGGAGTGGATTGCACGGCATTTCTCGGAGGAATTGCAGGGAATTTTGAGTCGAATTTTGTAGAAGGAAAAAGTGATTGGGTTGTGGTAGAAGCGGATGAGTTTGACCGATCATTTTTGCGATTGAGTCCTGACATTGCTTTGGTGACTTCTATGGATGCCGACCACCTTGACATTTATGGAAATCATGATGACATGCTGGATGGCTTTACGGAGTTTGTCGGAAAAGTGAAAGGCGATGGTACGGCGTATTTGAAACATGGTTTGAGAGTGAAATATTTCCCTGAAAATGTAAATGTCATTGAAAATGCTTACGGCGTAAATTGCGGCAAATTTCAAGCACAAAACATTCACGTAGAAAATGGAAATTTTGTATTTGATATTGATAATGAGGGAAATACGATACATAATTTAAAATTCACTTTACCCGGAAAACATAATGTAGAAAACGCCACCGCAGCAATTTTGATTGCAAAAAAATTAGGCGTGACCGACGAAGCGATACGCGAAGCATTAGCTACATTCAAAGGAATAAAAAGACGTTTTGAAGTTATTATAAAAAACGAAAACATCACGTTCATTGACGATTATGCGCATCACCCCGAAGAGTTGAAAGCAGCGATTCGAGCAGCAAAAATGCTGTTTCCTCAAGAAAAAATTACGGGCATTTTTCAGCCGCATTTGTACACACGCACCCGCGATTTTGCGGATGGATTTGCAACGGCATTAGATGAATTAGATGAACCGATTTTATTGCCTATTTATCCGGCGCGGGAACTGCCAATTGAAGGGGTGGATTCGGAATTGATTTTCCGAAAAATGAAAAATAAAAATAAGAAAATGACGACGGAGGAGTCGTTATTCGACATTTTAAACATAAAAAAAGTAAAAGTGCTATTGACATTGGGGGCGGGAGATATTGACGCGATTGTTCCGAAAATAGCTGAACAAATACAGTAGTAGAGACGCGATTAATCGCGTCTCTACGGTACGATATGACCAACACGACACTAATACGAATCCTTTGGATAGCAGGAATTTTCCTGTTTCTGGGCTTGGTATTGTCGGCGGTGGAGCGCAAGCGGAGTAGTGATTCGATGGGTTTGAAGGTGAGGATTGAGGATAGTTTGGCGGCGAATTTTATCACAAAATCGGACGTACAACTCATCCTCGAACGCTATATCGGACATCAATTTGATGGGATGCCGATTGGAAATATTGACACCCGAAAAGCAGAGGCGGTACTCGAAAAAGACCCTTTTATAAAGGACGCAGATGTGTTCGTGGACGCACGAAATGACATCAATATCACGATTCGACAGAGCAAGCCGGTGGTGCGAATTATGGACACGAAGGGTAATAATTATTACTTAGATGCAGAGGGAGAATATCTGCCGATGTCACCCAATTTTACGGCAAGAGTGCCGGTAGTGACGGGGCGTTTGCCGGAGTTTCATCAGAATTATCAAGAAAACGAAAAACACTTGCTTAATGGTTTGATGAAATTGGTATCACATATTAAAGATGACCCATTTTTAGAGGCATTGACCGAGCAGATATACGTGGATGGAGACAAGGAATTTTCGATTATTCCAAAGGTAGGAAGCTATCGAATCATTGTCGGAAAAACGAACCGCCTCGAAGAAAAATTACGGAATTTAAAGGTCTTCTATAAAGAGGGATTGCCTTATGGAGACTGGAAAAAATATAAAAACATCAATCTAAAATTTAAAGGACAAGTTGTCTGTACAAAACGGTAAAGATGTAGCGCGGCTGTTGTCCGCACCATACTGATAGGCTGTCGGTGCTGCATTTTGGACTGTACAAAACTAATAAATATGAACGAAAATGCTAATGTTGTTGTAGCCCTTGACATTGGCACGACAAAAGTTTGTGCCATTGCGGGGCGTAAGACCGAACACGGAAAAATTGAGGTCTTAGGGGTCGGCAAGGTCGAATCTGTCGGCGTATTGCGCGGCGTAGTGTCGAATATTGAAAAAACGGTTAATGCGATTATGGACGCGATTGGCGAAGCCGAGCGACGTTCAGGCATGAAAATTAAGGTCGTCAATGTCGGCATCGCGGGGCAGCATATCAAGAGCTTGCAGCATCGCGGCATCCTTGTACGCGACAATGTACATGAGGAAATCAGCCAGAAGGATATTGACCGTCTGATTCAGGATATGCATAAGCTCGTATTGCCGCCGGGCGATAAGATTGTCCACGTCATTCCGCAGGAATATATCGTTGATAATGAGCAAGGTATCATCGACCCGATTGGTATGTCGGGCATTCGTCTCGAAGCGAATTTCCATATAATCACGGGTCAAATCGCGGCATCGAAAAACATCTTTAAATGCGTCGAAAAGACGGGTTTGAATGTTACGAGTCTCACACTCGAACCGATTGCTTCGGCTGCTGCTGTGCTTTCTCAAGAAGAAAAAGAAGCAGGTGTCGCGCTCGTTGATATCGGCGGCGGGACGACGGATTTGGCGATATTCCACGATGGAATTATTCGCCATACGAGTGTCGTGCCGTTTGGTGGAAATGTGGTCACGAAAGACATCAAAGAAGGCTGTAAAGTGATGCAACACCAAGCCGAATTGCTCAAAGTCAAGTTCGGCGCAGCCCTCGCTGACGAGATTTACGACAACCGTATGATTACAATTCCCGGCTTGAAAGGGCGCGAGCCAAAGGAAATTTCCGAGAAAAATCTCGCACTCATCATACAGTCGCGTATGGAGGAAATTTTCGACCACATTTACTGGGAAATTCGCCGTAGCGGTTACGAAAACAAACTCATTGGCGGTGTCGTCCTCACAGGCGGCGGGTCACTCTTGCGCTATATTGACAAGTTGGTCGAACTGCACACCGGACTCTCGACACGTATCGGAATTCCGATAGAGCAGTTGGCACATGGTTATACAAAAGAAGTCAGCAGTCCAATTTTTTCAACTGCAATCGGCTTATTATTAAAAGGTTACGAAAGCGAAGACAATACGCCTATCACCTTCGAGACCGACGAAAAAGAGGAAGTCCTCGAACCCGTCGAAATGGAAGAAGGTGCAGATTCAGAGCGTTGGTTTCAGAGTCTTTTCCGCAAAACCAAAGAGTGGTTTGAGGAAGACCCGGACGCAGAATTTTAAATTAGTCGATGGTCAGTAGTCCATAGTCCACAGGCGAACGCGAGATTTGTTACAGACTTAAAACTATGGACTACCGACCATTGACTATGGACTAAAATATCATCAATCTCTCACAGGTAAATGGTTGATTGTTAGCGGTTAATTACGAAAGAAAATTAACCATTAACCATTAACCATTCACCATTCACCATTAAAAAGAAAGTTATGCAATTCAATATTCCTGAAGATAAGTCCTCGATAATCAAGGTAATAGGAGTTGGTGGCGGTGGTAGTAATGCCGTTTCACACATGTTTAATCAAGGTATTGTTGGGGTCAATTTTGCGATTTCAAATACAGATAGTCAGGCATTGGAGTCCTCTCCGATTAATACGAAAATCCAACTCGGACCAAGTCTCACAGAAGGTCGTGGCGCAGGGTCGCGCCCGAACATTGGCAAAGAAGCCTGTATCGAATCTATCGAAGAAGTTCGTCAATTTTTGGGTGATGATACGCGCATGTTGTTCATCACTGCCGGAATGGGTGGTGGTACAGGTACAGGTGCTGCGCCGATAGTCGCGAAGGCTGCACAAGAACTTGATATTCTGACAGTTGGAATTGTGACACTGCCCTTTGCATTTGAAGGTCGCCGACGCAATAATCACGCAGTCGAAGGCTTGGAAGAATTGAAAAAACATGTCGATACGATTATAATTGTGTCTAACGATAAGTTACGAGAAATACACGGCAATCTCGCCCTCTCGGATGCCTTCGCCAAAGCTGACAATATCCTGACCGTAGCCGCCAAAGGTATCGCGGAAATCATCACCGTACCGGGTTACATCAACGTCGATTTCGAGGATGTCAACACCGTAATGCGTGGTAGTGGCGTGGCGATAATGGGTACTTCAACCGTTGAAGGCGAAAATCGTGCGCGTCGCTCTGTAGAGGAAGCATTGAACTGTCCTCTATTGGAAGAAAACGACATCAGAGGCGCACAACACATCCTACTCAACATCACTTCGGGCGTAAAAGAGGTGACGATGGATGAGATTTTTGAAATCACCGAATACGTGCAAGAAGAAGCCGGAAATGAGACAGATTTGATTTGGGGTAACTGCTATGATGAGTCATTAGGCGAGAAAATCTGTGTCACAATTATCGCTACGGGATTCGAAGAAGGACGCGGTGGACAGCGCAAGCGTGAAACGCAACGTACAAAGGTGTCTATTCCTGTGAATAACAACACTTATGACAAGTACGAACCAAAGGTTGTCAGCGAGGTTATCTTGGAAGACACACCTTCTGAGACAGAAAATACAGTGACATTTGAGTTTGATGATGTGCGTCCTACATCGGAGCAACCGCCTGTTGGAAATGGTAGTTTTGATGAGCCATACATTCGCAAATATTCGAGTGATGCATCAAAACCGCTGTCACAAAATAGCTACGAGTACAAACAACCCGCCAACCCTAATCCAGTCAAACTCAATAACCCAAATACACTCGTAGATTTAGAAAATGAACCGGCATACATGCGTCGCAAAGTCGATTTGGAGGATGTCCCCCACTCTTCCGAAAGCACGACTTCTAAGTGGACTTTGACCGACGAAGAAGAGCCGATGTTGAAAGAAAATAATTCGTTTTTGTACGATAATGTGGATTGATGAGTTGTTGAGTTGACGATTTGTTGAATTATTGCGGTAATACGACAACTCAACAACTCGTCAATTCGACAACTCGTGAAAATTTTACAGGCAATTTGTGAGATTGCTGAGATTGATGATGGGCTTTCCGACTAGAGTCGGGGAGCCTTTTTTTGTGAATATAAATGATTGGGCGTCCCCCTGTCCTAGCGGAACAGGGGCGGGCTGTCCGGCACTCTCTCCGTTTCTGTCGGCTCAGCCGACATCCACTTCGTTCAAACAACACCTACCATCCCTGACGCGACAAAACTTGTCTAAAATTGGAATTTGGGATTTGGTGCTTGGAATTTTTCATTTGTGGACAAATGAATTAAATTTACACCATGATTACCGTTCAAGAAGCTACGCAAATTATCTTATCGAATACGATGCCCCTCAAAACCGAATCTATTCCATTACAACATGCCAATGGTCGCATCTTACAAGAAAATATCACCACCGACCGCGACCTGCCACCCTTCGACCGCGTGACGATGGACGGTATCGCCATTGATTATGCCACATTTCAAGCCGGACAACGCAGCTTCAAAATAGAAAGTATCGGCGCAGCAGGCGCACCACAAACCACGCTCAACGACTCCAAAAATTGCATCGAAATCATGACAGGTGCTATGTGCCCTCTACAAGCTGATACTGTCATTAGATATGAAGATGTAGAAATAGAAAATGGTATCGCCACCATCCAAATTGACGGAATACGACACCGGCAAAATGTTCATTTTCAAGGCATTGACCGAAAAAAAAACACGATAGTCGCTACGCCGGGAGTGCGTATCAGTCCGGCAGAGATTGGCGTAGCAGCTTCGGTGGGCAAGGCAAATTTACTTGTCTCCGCATTACCCAAAATACAAATTATCTCAACGGGTGATGAGTTGATAGAAGTTAGCGAAACACCACTCCCCCACCAGATTCGCACGTCGAATGTCTATACCATACAAGCGGCTTTGAAGCAATGGGGCATCCAAGCTGACCGACTACATTTATTGGATGATAAAGCCGAAATTCGCGCCCGACTTACGCAGAGTATTCGCGATTATGATGTATTGATTTTGAGTGGTGGTGTATCGAAAGGCAAATTTGATTTTATTCCCGAAGTATTGGACGAATTGGGCGTCAAAAAGCATTTTCACCGCATCAAACAACGTCCGGGAAAGCCATTTTGGTTTGGGCGGACGGCAGAGACGCTTGTGTTTGCCTTGCCCGGTAATCCGGTGTCGTCTTTTATGTGTCTCAATCGTTATTTTCGGACTTGGTTGGAGGCGAGTTTGGAGCTTGCGCCCGTGCCTAAGCCGCGTTTTGCCCTGGCTGCGCCCGTACATTTTAAACCGGATTTGACTTATTTTGTACAGGTTAAATTGCAATATTCACCCGACGGAAATGTAACCGCGATGCCGATTGAAGGCAATGGTTCGGGCGATTTTGCCAACCTTGTCAATGCAGATGGTTTTTTGGAATTGGAACGGGGGAAAGATATTTATGAGGCGGGTGAGGTGTATGATTTTTGGGGATGGCGGATGTAACACATAGGTAGTGACAGGTCGCGACCTGTCACTACCTATGTGTATTTTTTCGTTTGCCATTTTACAAAACCAAACCCTGAATTTCTGCGTTATATTTTTGATAAAATTTTGGTAAAATCCTTCAAACTTTAACCATGAATAACAACTTTCGATTGCTCCTTTCATTGGTGACACTTTTATTAGTTTTGCTGATAAGTGGATTTTCATTTATCCTTGTCAATCAACACATTACAACGAAAGAAAAAGAAGAACAACGTTGGGAATGGTGTGGAACACCTGACCCACAATACGATTCGCCTTTATATGCTAAGGGCGAAGCCCTTTTCAAAGCTAAATGTGCCTCATGTCACAATAAAAATATGAAAGCCGATATGACTGGACCGGCACTCGGCGGCGTTTTGGAAAGATGGAACGGAGATACGACCAAATTATACAGCTACATACGTAATTGGGCAGTCTATACCAAAACCACAAACGACCCTTATGCCATTGAATTAGAAAACTGGGATCCTTCCGTTATGCAGGTTTTTCCTGAATTGACCGATGAAGATATAGACGCCATTTTATCTTACATTAACAATACTTACATGTATTGATTTAAGTAAAAACAAACACAAAATTTCTCGATATTTTCGTACAAAAAGAAATTTTGTGTTTGCTATTAATCGAAAATGAATCCTATTTCACTTCCATAAAATTAACCAACAAAGAAAAGCGTACAGTCCTGTCTAAAGGATGGCGTTGGTTGGTAAGTGTTGTCAAATACGAAATATCAAATGCCATATATTTCTTATAATTAAAACCCGCACCAAGCGTGAAGAACTTGCGATTCCCTTTAGTTTTGTGTTCGTTGAAATGTCCTAAACGAAAAGTAGCAAATTTGTAATGTACCTCTGCCCCCAATGAATAGGTATTCTCTCGAATTTCTTCATTGAAACCACCCGGCGCATCACCAAAAGACCTTAAAGCTGCTGCAATAACAGATTGTTCTTTGTAGTCAGGAATAGAAGGATCGCCACCACCTGCATTTTCTTGGCTATACGGATTGCCTCCGGGTGGAGTAGGTGCAAGCAAACGATTGATATCCAGTGCTGTATGAATCCAAAAATCATCCGATAGCGTAAATCGAAAACCACCGCCAATACCAAGATTAGTCGGAATGAAATCGCCTATCCCATTATCGGTATATCTTATTTTTGACCCCAGATTTGTTATGGCAGTACCAAGCGTAAACTCCGTAATATTGCTTATAGGTACTTTGTAGGTAAACGAAATATCACCCGCCACCGACCTGCCGGGAATGATAGTTTCGTTATCAATCGTCTGACCATTAGCCAGTTTTGAATAAATATATTTCAAGGTAATCCCTCCGGCAAATCGCTCACCCAACTGCCGATTATACGAAAGCGCGATATCAGTTTCAAAGGGTCTGTCAACACCAAGCGGTTGCCCATAAGGATCAGTAAATGAAATTTCGCCTAACGAAAAATGACGGAAAGAAAAACCAATAGTCTGCAATTTATCAATCCCCATATACCCCGCGAAGGTACGTAGCCACACATCTTTCAAGCCTAAAGCCCTCAACCAAGGAGTATGAGTCCCCGAAAATCCGAGCCGCCTATCAACAAATGCCAGTTGAGAACTATTGGTAAAGATAGAGTTAGCATCGGGTGAAAGTGTGAGCCGATTATCGCCCATGCCACCACCACGAGCGTCCGGAATAATTCTTAAAAAAGGTACGGAAGTGACGATGGTGTTGACACAAGGTTGTCCTGTGGTGTAATTAAAGCCATTTTCGTCGCAAAGATTAAATTGAGCAGATAAATGACCGGAAAATAAAAGCAGAAAAATAATGAGAAATTTGGTTAGCTTCGTTATGTTTTTCATAAAATTAAATTTAAAGTAAATAGTTTTATATCTGTAAGCATCTCTAATAATGTAATGATTCATTTTGGTTATCATTGTGATGAAAATTATTCTATCTTCCCAATATTAGCCAATAGAGAAATATAAAATGTCTCATCTAAATTCTTGTTTTTACCGACCGTTTTCAAAAATGAAAAATCAAATGCAAATTTCTTATTATAATTTACACCTATACCAAAAGTCATATATTTGCGGTTACCCTTGCGTTTATGTTCATTGAAATGCCCCAATCGAAATAACATACTGTCATAATAAATCTCCATTCCGAGCGAATAGGTATTTTCCTGCATTTCTTCTTTAAAACCACCCGATGCGTCTGAAAAAGACCGAAAAATTCCGCTAATAGCAGATGCTTCCCGATAATCAGGAACGGGCGTGTAACCATCAATATAGTTGTTGCTATATGGTGGTGACAACACCAACAAACGATTAACATCCAATGCAGTATGCATCCAAAAATTATCATTAAAAATAAATTGAACACCGGTTCCAACACCCAGATTGGTCGGCATATAATTCCCCACATAACCTTCTGCGTAACTTATTTTGGGTCCTAAATTAGTGATGGCACTACCTATCGTTAGTTCCGTAAAATCGCTTAAAGGTGTTTTGTAAGTGAATGAGATATCACCCGCTAAGGCACTCGCCGGAATGATTGTCTGATAAAGCGTTGTTTGTCCTTCCGCAAGTTTTGAGTAAATATATTTCAACGTAATACCGACGGCAAATCGCTCTTTCAATTGTCGGCTGTAAGAGAGCGCGAAATCAGTTTCAAAAGGTTTATTACTTTCAAGCGGTTGACCGTTGCCATCCAAAAATCTTATATCTCCCAAAGAAAAGCGACGAACAAAGCATCCGATAGTCTGCGATTTATCTATACGTACATAGCCGGAAAACGTATTTATCCGCATATTTTTCACCTCCTGTCTATACCACGGAACGGTATTTGTCGCAAAACCCAACTTTTTATCCGCAAACGCTAGCTTGGAACTATTGTAAAAAATAGCATTAGCATCAGGCGTAGAGGTCAATTTGGCATTGCCCATACCTGCACTGCGGGCATCCGGTGTCACCCCCAAATAAGGTACAGATGTAGGAATGGCGTAGACATAAAACTGTCCGGTTAGTCGATAAATACCGTATGAGTTGCCGGGATAAACTTGGGCAGACAATACACATGGAATTAAAAGTAAGCACAATGCAATGAAAAAAATAGTTCCGACAATAACGTTTCTCATGATTAAAGCGTTCAAATGAATGATTAGAGCTTGTTTAAAATTTGTACGAACTGTAGATCAATAGATTGTGGTTTTGGCGAGGTATCAAAAAAGGCGTTTATCGAGATAAGCAACTGATTTGATATGAAGCCAAGCTCACAAGATATTGGTTTTCAGGAAGTAGAAATTTCAAACAAGCTCTTACATGCACCATCAAAACGATTAATTCGTATTTTTATTTTGAAAAATGTTAAAAAAATTAACATCTGTTACGGCAATAAATTTGTTCCAAATCTCATCTGACCATGCAAATCAAAAATCCCAAAATCAAAAATCCCCTAATTCATTCATAACTTCCTTATCTTTACACTCAATTCAATTTTTTATGAAAAAAATAATTCTTTTATTATTAGTTATAATAGGTCTGAGTTCCTGCGGAGAAAAAGCCGTTTACAATCGAAATTGCTGCATCGAACCCGGCGGACTTGTCGTTTTTGAAGGGGGCTACGTCACCATTCCAAATGCATTTACGCCAAATGGAGACGGCACCAACGACTTTCTAATACCTATAGCTGTGGGCGTCAGCAATTATACCCTCACCGTCAGATTGGAAGATGAAACGCTATTTGTCGGAGAAAATGAAGGTTGGGATGGCAAAGTAGATGGCAGTGTAGAAGCAGGTATATACGGCTACATCATTGATATTGAAACAAGTGACGGCGACATCAGTCGCTTACTCGGACAAATCTGTTCTATCCCCGACCCCGCCGAAGCCTGTATCAATGAAGCAGAAAGATGTGTTTTTGAAAATCAATTTATCCCCGACCCAACCGTCGAAACCGTTGGCGAATATGACCCCCAAACTGTCCCCAGCCCTATTTTTTGTGATGAATGAGAATGGTGTTGTGGTGTTGTAGTGTCGTGGTGTTGTAGTTTTGGATAATGCTTTACCAAAAACTACACGAAGAACCACTACAACACTACGAAACCACAACACAACAACACTATGAATTATCTAACTGTCGAAAATATCAGCAAATCATTTGGCGAAAATATCCTTTTCGAGAACATCTCTTTTCATGTCGAAAGGGGGCAAAAAGTGGCGTTTGTAGCGCGTAATGGTACGGGTAAATCAACTTTACTAAAAATCATTACAGGAGAAGAAAGCGCGGAAGGTGAACATGCTAAAGTATTGTTGTATAGAGGAATACGACTTGCCTACTTGGAGCAAGCTCCTGAATTTGACAGTCGCCAAACTGTACTCGAAGCTGTTTTTGATACGGATAATGAAATGCTCAATGCCATTCGTAATTACGAAATGTGCCTGCTGCGTCCCGACGACGAAGAAGCCCTGCAAAAAGCCCTCGCCAAAATGGACGAACTCGAAGCATGGGACTTTGAGGTACATATCAAGCAAATACTTTCTAAACTGAATATCAATGATTTGGAGCAATCCGTTACTGTGCTTTCGGGCGGACAACAGAAACGTGTAGCCTTGGCGAAGGCATTGATAGACGAGCCGGATTTTTTGATATTGGATGAGCCGACGAACCACTTGGATTTGGAGATGATTGAGTGGTTGGAAACTTATTTGACGAAATCAAAATTGACCTTATTAATGGTGACACACGACCGCTATTTTTTGGAGCGTGTGTGCGATACAATTTTGGAATTGGATGAAGGAGAGATTTACCGCTATCGCGGAAATTATTCTCATTTTCTCATAAAAAAACAAGAACGACAGGAACATAAAGTGCGCGAGGTAACGCGGGCGCGCAGCCTCATGCGCGGTGAGTTGAATTGGATGCGAAAACAGCCCAAAGCACGCGGCACAAAGGCAAAAGCGCGGATTGATGCCTTCTATGAATTGGAAGCAAAAGCGGGGCAAAACATCAAGGAAGAAGCCATCAAAATGGACATCAAAACCACGCGGATGGGCAGCAAAATCCTTGAATTGCACAATGTCTCGAAGGGTTACGGCGATTTGAAATTGATTGAGAAATTTGACTATAAATTCAAGAAAAAAGACCGCATAGGTATTATCGGAAAAAACGGTACGGGTAAGTCTACCCTACTCAATCTGATGTTGCAATTTGATAAACCTGATACCGGGAAAATCGTGAAAGGTGAGACGGTGCAATTTGGCTATTATTCGCAAGATGGTATTCAACTTTCGGAGCAAAAGAAAGTCATTGAAGTGGTGCGCGATATTGCAGAATACATTCCAATTGAAGGCAAGGGACGGAATATTACGGCATCGGTTTTATTAGAGCATTTTTTATTTCCGAAAGAACAACATTACACCTTTGTACATAAATTGAGTGGTGGCGAACGCCGTCGTCTGTACCTGCTCACGATATTGATGCAAAACCCGAATTTCTTGATTCTGGATGAGCCTACGAATGACTTGGACATCTTGACACTCAATGTTTTGGAGGAATTTCTGTTGGAATTTAAGGGCTGCTTGGTTATCGTATCGCACGACAGGTATTTTATGGATAAATTGGTGGAACATACCTTCGCATTTGAAGGCGATGGTGTGATTCGTGATTTTCCGGGCAACTATACGCAGTACCGCGACAAGCAAGAAGCCGAAGCTGCCGCCGCGCGAGAAGCCGCCGAAAATGCACCTAAAAAAGAAGTCGCAGCAGCTCCGAAAAAAGACCATCAAATCTCCCGCGAACAACGCAAAGCCGTCAATCGTGTCGAAAACCAAATCAAAAAACTCGAAGCTAAAAAGACCGAACTTTCCAATAAATTTTCCGACCCAAATCTCAATCCTGATGACATCCCTGCCTTAGCGCGTGAGTTGGAAGACATCAAGCAGCAAATCGAAGAAAAGGAAATGGAATGGATGGAATTGGTGGAGGAAATGTAGGTGTTAGTTCATAGTGCATGGTTCGTAGTTCATAGTTTTTGGAGATAAGACATTTTATTTTTGAATAATATCTTGTTATTTCAAAATAAAAGACTTATGTTTGTGTGGAATGGCAAGCCATTCATTTGAATCTCAGGGACTTCACATCTAAATTGCAATTAACTTTTTCCCGTTTCATAAACCATTACATCCCCTTCCAATGTGTATTTGTATTTGAACCATACGGATACGAAAAAGCTATAAACTTATTTGTCATAGGTAAAGAGGTGCAGATACCGTGAATCTGTGCCTCTTTTTTGTTGGTTGATTCCATTGCTTCATGGTTGCATTGTTCGATGGCTTCATTGTTACATGGCTGGTTCATAGTTTTTCGCAAAGCGAAAACTAAACAATGCAGCAATCGAACCATCAAACAATGAAACCATGAATCATTCCTTCAACTTCTCCTTGAATTGCTTGCGAAATTTCTGAACTTTTGGGTTGATGACATAGGCACAGTAGCCTTGTCCTGGATTGGTGTTGTAGTAGTTTTGGTGGTAATTTTCTGCCGCATAAAAGGTATCGACAGGAGTAATTTCGGTGACTATCGGGTCTGACCAATCGCCGGAAGCATCGGCGGCGGCTTTGGAGCGTTCGGCAATCTCGCGTTGGGTATCGTCGTGATAGAATATGGCGGAACGGTACTGCGTGCCTTTGTCGTTGCCTTGTCGATTGAGGGTGGTGGGGTCGTGCGTATACCAGAAGACTTCGAGGATGTCCGCAAAGGAAATGACGCTTGGGTCGTAGGTGATTTGGCAGACTTCGGCATGTCCTGTGGTGCCGGTACAGATTTGCTGATAGATGGGGTACTTGACCTCGCCGCCCATATAACCCGATACGACTGACTCCACGCCTTCCAATCGCTGAAAGACCGCCTCTACACACCAAAAGCACCCCGCTCCGAGTGTGGCGATTTCTTTTTTGTTTGTGTTCATGTTTTTTTAACAATATTTTTTGGGGGAAGGTTTTATTCCCAAGCATCAATAGTCACCACTTAATCGTGCCTTCCACTTCATAAAGCGTCATGGCATATTTTTCATGATAATAATAACGATAATCTAAAAATCAGGACACAAAGCACAAATTATACTATTTTCATTACTCAAAAGATATGTCTTCCAAAAAAAGCTTATCATTATATTTAGCAAAAGTAAATTTAGCTAATGATACTTTTCCAAATTGCTGTTTGTCGTTTGTGACAAAAACAACACAAACTTTTTTATCTCCATTATCTTTAAAACAACTTGAACACTTTTTAGAGCGGAAGTTTATGCCTTCTTCACAAACCAAAGAATAATCTTTATTCTCAAAGTTTTTCACCAAAAAATCTGTGACTCCTAAAAGAGAATGATTATTAATGAACATGGTAGAAAATTCAATATCATATTCTACAGAAATTTCATCAATTTTACTTGGATGATTGATTATTAAATATACGATTTCCTCAACTTGTAATTCTATTTGCCTCCATCCACAAGATGACAATGCGATTAAGCAGATTATAATTAGTGGAATAAAATTACTAAATTTCGTTCTATTCTTTCTTTTCATAAGGCTTCTCGTGTAATTTTTCGTTATGAAGTGGTCTTAATGGTATATTTTTCCGTTCTCTAACTTTGTTTTGTCTGTTAATTACATTGTCTTCTTCTTGTTTCCGATTCGTCTTGATAGTTAAATTAACTAAATTAGCTAAATGATTTATCTCGTGATTTATAGCTTCCTCTGCGGAAATAGACCTTCTCAAATGGGTTATATAAGAACTTTTATGTCCAGACTTAAACACCTTCTGATCTACCCAATAAGCTACACCATCCATCGGGTCACCGGGTTTATCTAACCAGTAACGGTAGTATGGCTCCTCTCTTCCAGTGTGTGCCCAGTCCCCAGTCATAAATTGATCTCCAATATATATGTTTCCAAACTTAAAATCCTCTGTATCTTCCAAAGTCCATAACATTGCTCCTCCATAGCTGTCTGTTCCATCAGGTGTTCTAGGTTTCGATTTATAAACTTCAATACTATGATGTTCTGGTGATGGTATTACACTCATTAAATCCTCTTGTTGTTCTTTATAGTCTTCGTCTACTACTTCATATGAAGTAACGGTAAACACACATTGATTATCCTCTAATATCTTATAATAACCATTTAATTTCGTCCCTGACCCCTGCTCAATGGATGTCTGCAAAAATAGGATTTCATCACTATTACCAACTAATAATAAAGAATCCCCATTAACGTCAACACCTCTTATAGGAGTGTTTTGTGCAAAAGAGTAAGGACTTGTATTAGGAAACTTACTTGAATAATTATCAACAGCAAAAAAACGTCCGATTCGGTTATCATAAAACCTTGCTCCAAAATCATAACTATTCCCTGTACCTTTCATCTCATCATCCTTCTCCATACCATTAAACCCATAACGATAATCCTCACTCTGCACCGTCCTATCCGTCATAGCCATGCCGAAGGGATAGTAGTCGGAGGTACTCTTGACATCGGCTATGCGTGTACTGCCGCTCCACAGCTTTCTGTCGGAGACGGTGGCGAGTACATTGCCGAGGTGGTTGGAGAGTTCGTAGTGTTTGGCACCGAGGGGGCGGTTGGTGCGGTAGCGGTTGAAAGCTGTTGCGCCTCCGGCTGTTTTATTACCTATCTGATGCTCGCCGAGCGAATTTAAGTCTAATTTTTCAAATGTACTATTATCCAGCGTATTATCTATACTACGGAGTCCGAGTCGGCTACTGCCGTAGAGGTGTTGTTCGTTGAGGGTGAGGTGGTCTTCGAGTTCGCTGCCATTGAGTGGGGTTTGTTGTCTTTTGTAGACTGCCATCGTATTGCCACTCGCATCGCGGACGTAGTGGGTGTAGGTGACTTCGCCGTTTTTGTAGCCTGTAGCAGCATCTTTGTGAAAGACTGCCTTTGTGATACGGTTGCCCGACGGGTCATATTTGAATAGTAAGTCGGGAGCAGTGTAAGGATTATTATCAGCATCTTTACCCGACTTACGGATGACCTGCTCTACTTTACCATCTACACGCCATACGATTCGTAGGATGTCTTCGGCATTGTCTGCTGTGAGGTTGCCGATTTCGTCGTATTGGTAGTTGTTGTCTTGTTGGGCTTCTATGTCATCAGTATATTCGGCAGTTAAGGGAACTTTATCATGAACATAATTCAAACGATTGCGAGGTTCGCCGTTTGGACCTGTTTCATAGTGATATTCCAAGTCGTCCATTGCCTGTTGTCCGCTACTGAGGTGTCCGTTGCGGAGTAGGCTGAGGATGTTGCCATTGGCATCGTAGGTGTATGCGGTGTGGTAGTCACCATCACTACCCGTTGAGTTAAAAGTATTATTGCTAATACCTTTAAAACTGGTACTCGACAAGATACGATTCAGTTGGTCATATTTGTAGGCATTACCTTGTACGGGTATAGCTGTCTCGCCATTGACAGGGCTAATGGCTGTGACCATTTTGGAGATATTACCATTGAACAAGTCATCGCTTGCATCTTTGAAACTCGGATTATTAGGGTCGCCACTAGAGCCACCAACTCCTGCCATAAAACTATTCACTCCGGCGAAGTTATTCTCAATTGCTTGATAATCGCCTTCATAGTAATGTAAGCCATAACCATATACATCAGGGGCAGAAGACTCTAAGTCGTTCGGGTCACCAATATCTTTTCCGATGTCTCTGCTTGGGTCGAGGGTATTGCTATTAACACCTTTTATCCAGCCGTGTATGGTATAGGCAAAGTCGCAGCCTTGTACACGTAGGTCGCCGAGCTCGGTACGGGCGAGGGGTCCGTGTTGGTAGTATTGGTAGCGGGCATCTTGGTCCCAGATGACGCCGTCGGGGCTGGTTTCGACCATCGTGATGCGATTATCGCCATCGTATGCGTAGCGATGGAAAAACTGGTCGGCTTTGCCTTCTTGGTAATTGACCTGATGTACATTGCCTGAGATGAGGTCGTATTCGTAGGTCATGGTTTTGAATTGCTGACCGTTGAAATGTGCCAAATCGCGGTTTTCTTGTACAAGCATTTTTACATTGCCGTGTATATCGTAGCTAAAGTGGGATGCGCTTTGGTATTCGCTTTCTACACTTGAATATTCTTCATAATAAACGATACTTGATACACGGTTGCGGAGATTTTGTTGTCCGCCTGCGAATAAAAATTGACTTGCTACTCCCGGGCTGTTGATGGGTGTATCATAGATGGTTTTGACGACTTGAATGCGGTCGGTACTCCAGTTGTCGGGGTAAATGTCCGACTCAAACATCGTAGTCGTAGGCGCAGTATTTGAAATCAACTCTCCCGCCTCCACGATTCTACCCAAATCGTCATATTTGGTATAGCTATATCTGCTCTCAGGCGTATAGGCTTCTTGTTTGCTATTTTGCGAAGCTACGATACGTCCGAGTTTATCGTAGAAAAAGCGTGTAGACCAATTGAGTTGTCCTGTCCCATCATCTCCCTCAAAAGCGTTATCATGGTCGGGCATGGTTTGGTGCGTGAGTTGGTTGAGGCTGTTGTATTTGTAGCGGGTAGACATGCGGTGATTAGTGCCAACAAAGCCCTGACCGCTTTCACGAATTGCATCTATGATGTCCCAGTTTTCCGAACCTACAAGCTCAACTCCCGCAGGCGGTACTGTGCGTGTGAGGTTGCCCGCTTGGTTGTAGTAGTAGAGGGTATAGTGGTATTCGTTGTCGGGGTAGCTCATGTCAAGTGTCTCGGCATTTTCCGAGGGAGTGCATTGCTCAATGTAGTTGTCTTCGATGTCTTCGATGACTTCTCTGATGTAGTCGTTGTATAGGTTTTCTGCCTGATTGGTCGCAGCATCTATAAGGTTTTGTTCGCAATCGTCTTCGATTTCGATGTAGAAGGGGCGGTTGCAGAGTTGGTCTTCGGGGGGATTGCACTCCCATATTTCGTAGCAATCAGATGTGACTTCTATTGTTGCATCTACCAATTCATTATTGACATTGACTTGTACATCTGCCCAAAATACCTGTGGATTGGTGGGGTCGTTTTCGGCAGGGCGGATATTTTCTAAGAAATCACGTTGGATATTTGCCAAATCATAACCTATAATAGCGTCAGTAGTTGGGTCAGGATAGACAAATGAAATCGTCCAGTTGCAACTTTGAGTTGAAGTATTGCTTTGTACACCAATATTCATAGATGTTGGGGTTGAAGTCTGCAAATCAGGCGTATAGATATCATGGCAATATTCAGTAGTATTGAAGTTGGGATTCAGTACCTCTGCGAGTTCGGGTGCATAAGGTGCAAGGAAGGGGTCGATACACAGACAATTAACATCTACGAGCGTAGCTTGATATGCAAGTTGACCGATAGTAGCCGCGAAAGCTTCGCCTTGGTCGGTGAGTTTTTCGCATATAACCGTACCCGTAGGCATGCCACAGCCTTCTACAAACTCTTCGTAATCAGTGTAAGTGAGGTCGAGGTTATGCGCATTGTTAAGCGCATTGGCAGTCATACTATACAAATTACTGAGCTCTTCACCTGTGAGTGAACTTTCCTCTGCACCATTGAGCCATACATTTTGAAAATAATTGAAATCAGCAGTAAGTTTTGTACAATCAATGCAATTTTGACAAGCAATATCCGCTACGATGTATTCGGCGGAGTTGGTGAGTATCGCCAAAGCGGCATCGGGCCAAGGTTGTGGTTCTGACCATTCTTCAGTCTCTTCTGCTGCTGCAAATGCATTACTACAGAGGCAGACTTTAGCATCATAGCTTTGAATATCAAAACCATAATTGTATTCAAAAAATTGTTCTGCAGTGGTGACTCCCGTAGGCAGCGTACCATTCATTTCTTCAGTAGCGAATTCTGCTTCCGATTCAAGAATGGCTTCACAGGCACATTCATCCAGTGGTTTGTGGCTGGTGAATGAGGCGTA
>JAHDEO010000084.1 GCA_020628725.1 Saprospiraceae bacterium | reverse complement strand
GCAGATGCAGACGGTAATCCGGACCAAACGATAGCGGGACCAATTGCACCGGGCGGCACAGAAGTCTTGACAATTGTCTTGACGGTGAACGATCCATTTACGGGCACACAAGCTGACTTAGTGAACGTAGCTGAGATTAGCTCAAGTGACGACGACACCGATCCGAACAACACACCACCAACAGAGGCAGACTCTACACCGGACAACACACCGGGTAATGATGCAGGTGGTACACCTGGCGGACCGGACGACGATTTCACGGGTGGTGACGGAACAGGTGCACCGGGCGACAGCACGGCAGCAACAGATGAGGATGACGAAGATCCGGCATTTGTTAGCATCTTCGACTTAGCATTGACAAAGAGCTTGAGTCCGGGGCAAACGCCATTTGCAGCACCGGGCGATACGGTTAGCTTTGATATCGAAGTATTCAACCAAGGTACAGTAGATGCTTACAATACATTAGTAAATGACTACTTACCTGCTGGCTATATCTTTGATGCAGCATTAAATCCGGCTTGGAGTGCAGATAGTGACGGCGAAGGTAATCCTGATATTACCATAGCCGGACCATTAGCACCGGGAGCTTCTGAGATAGTAACACTACAAGCGATAATTCTGGATCCGTTCACAGCGAATCCACAGACAGACTTGACGAATGTTGCTGAGATTAGTTCGATAGATGATGATACTGATCCGAATAATACACCACCAACAGAATCCGATTCTACACCGGATAGCGATCCTACCAATGATGCAGGTGGTACACCAGACGGACCGGACGATGATTTCGTAGATGGTGATGGTACAGGTATGCCGTTAGATAGTATTGCAGCAACGGATGAGGATGATTCCGACCCGGCGTATGTGAGCCTATTTGACTTGGCATTAACCAAAACGCCAAGTGCAGGACAAAGCAATTATGTGGCTTACGGCGACACGATTACTTTCGACATCACAGTAGTGAATCAGGCAGGACCTGCGTACAACATTCTCGTGAATGATTATGTACCTGCAGGATACACCTTTGATGCAGCATTGAACCCGGCTTGGGGAGATGCAGATGCAGATGGTAATCCTGACCAATCGGTCTTTGAGCTACAACCGGGTGAAGACAGTACAATGGTGATTACTTTGATTGTTAATGATGCTTCGACAATTAGTTCAGCAGCAGATTTAACAAACGTAGCTGAAATCAGCGATGCAGACGACGATACCGATCCGACTAACAATCCACCAACGGATTCAGATTCTACACCGGATAACGATCCGACGAACGACGCAGGTGGTACACCGGGTGGACCGGATGATGATTTTGTAGATGGTAACGGAACAGGTGCACCGGGCGATAGCACGGCAGCAACTGATGAGGATGACTCTGACCCTGCATTATTTGATGTATTCGATTTAGCATTAGAGAAAATGTTGAGTCCGGGACAAAGCCCATACATCCAGCAAGGCGGAACAGTCAGCTACGATATTGTAGTATATAATCAAGGTACTGTAGATGCAGTTGATGTATTGGTGAATGATTATGTTCCTGTCGGAATGACCTTTGACGCGGCATTGAACCCAACTTGGGGTGACACTGACGCAGACGGCAATCCTGATACGACAATAGCAGGACCAATTGCAGCAGGTACATCTACAACTGTAACGATTATTCTTACAGTAAATAATCCATACACAGGCACACCTGATGACGCGATTAACTATGCGGAAATTACGAGTGCAGATGATGATGGTGATCCAAATACACCTGCACCACCGGATGCAGATTCTACACCGGATAACGATCCTGTCAATGACGCGGGTGGTACACCTGACGGACCTGAAGATGGCTTCGTAGATGGTGATGGTTCAGGTACACCTTTAGATGGCGTAGATACGACTGATGAAGATGATGCCGATCCGACGACAGTAGAAATCTTTGACTTGGCATTGCAGAAGCGTCTAAGTGTTGGACAAGACCAATACGTAGCACCGGGCGATGTAGTGAGTTTTGATATTACTGTATCAAATCAAGGTTTTGTGGATGCTTATGATGTATTGGTAAATGATTACGTGCCTTCGGGTTACACGTATGACCCTGCCCTCAACTTAGGATGGGGCGATGCCGATGCAGATGGTAATCCGGATCAAACCATTGCCGGACCAATTATTCCGGGTGGTACATCGACGATACAAATTCAGTTGATAGTCAACGATCCTTATGCAGCCGATCCTGATGGTTTGATAAACTATGCGGAGATAGCAGCAGCGGACGATGATCAAGATCCGAACAACGATCCACCAATTGACTTTGATAGTACTTGGGATAATGATCCTGTAAATGATGCAGGTGGTACACCGGGCGGACCGGATGATGATTACATTGATGGTGATGCAAGCGGTACACCATTAGACAGTACGGATACAACAGATGAAGATGACCAGGATCCTGCGTTCATCAGCATCTTTGACTTGGCATTAACGAAGTCATTCAGTCCGGGACAGTCTAATATCGCAGCACCGGGTGCACCGATGAGCTTCGACATTACCGTTTACAATCAAGGTAGTGTACCGGCTTACGATGTTCTTGTGAATGATTACGTACCTGCGGGTTACACTTACGATCCGGCAGCGAACCCTGCATGGGGTGATGCAGATGCAGACGGCAATCCTGACCAAACGGTAGCAGGACCGATTGCACCGGGTGGTACAGCAACATTGACGATAGTATTGACGGTTAATGACCCATTCCTCGGTACAGTAGAAGATTTGGTCAACGTAGCCGAAATCACTTCAGCTGATGACGATGGTGATCCAAATACACCTGCACCTGAAGACATAGATTCTACACCGGATAATACACCGGGTAACGATGCAGGTGGTGAACCTGACAGTCCTTCTGATGATTCAATCGGAGGAGATGGTTCAGGCGCACCGGGCGACACCGATCCGCTAACGGATGAAGACGACCAAGATCCTGTATTTGTGGACATCTTTGATGTAGCAATGGATAAAACATTGGCACCGGGACAAAGCGAATACATTGCACCGGGTGATACCGTGACTTATCTATTCACAGTATATAACCAAGGTACTACTTTAGTGTATAATACATTGGTGAATGACTTCGTACCTGCGGGAATGACCTTTGATGCAGCACTCAACACAGAATGGGGTGATGCTGATACGGATGGTAATCCTGACCGTGTAGTAGTTGGACCACTACCTCCGGGTGGTAGCCAGAGCTTCTTATTGGAATTGATTGTCAACGATCCATTTTCAGGCTCAGGTGCAGATTTGATTAATTATGCAGAAATTGCTTCGGCAGATGATGATAATGATACATCTACGCCTCCACCAACAGATATAGATTCTACACCAAACAACGATCCGACAGACGATGCAGGTGGTACACCGGGCGGACCTGATGACAACTTCGTTGATGGTGATGGAACAGGTATGCCAAACGACAGTACGGCAGCGACAGACGAGGATGACCAAGATCCTGAATTGGTGAATATCTTTGACTTAGCATTAACTAAATCGTTAAGTGCAGGACAAGGAGAATACATCGCGCCGGGAGATACAGTCACCTTCGATATGACGGTTTACAATCAAGGTACGGTAGATGCATATAATGTATTAGTCAATGATTATGTTCCTGCGGGAATGACATTTGACGCAGCATTGAATCCTGATTGGAGTGCAGATAGCGATGGCGACGGCAATCCTGACCAAGTAGTGGCAGGACCAATTGCACCGAACGCAACAGAAGTTGTTACGATACAATTGATTGTCAACGATCCATTTGCAGGTACAAGTGCTGACTTGGTGAACGTAGGCGAAATTGGCGCAGCCGATGACGATACTGACCCAACCAACACACCACCAACGGATTACGATTCTACACCGGATACTGATCCTGCCAACGATGCAGGTGGTACACCTGACGGACCGGACGATGATGCAGTAGATGGTGACGGTACTGGTATGCCATTGGATAGCACAGCAGCGACAGATGAGGATGACCAAGATCCAGCGTTTGTAAATATCTTTGACTTGGCATTAACCAAAACATTGAGTGCCGGACAAGATGTATATATTACACCGGGTGATGTGGTTAGTTACGATATTACAGTAATTAATCAAGGTACAGTTGATGCATACAACACATTAGTCAATGATTACATTCCTGCGGGAATGACCTACGACCCTGCAGCTAACCCGGCATGGGGAGACGCAGATGCAGATGGCAATCCTGACCAAATTATAGCAGGACCATTAGCACCGGGTGCAACGATGACTTTGACTATTCAATTGATGGTCAACGATCCGTTCACAGGTACTGGTGATGATTTAGTGAATATAGCAGAAATCAGTGCATCTGATGATGATACTGATCCGAATAATACGCCGCCGGAAGAGGCAGATTCTACACCGGATAATGATCCGACCAACGATCCGGGTAATACACCGGGCGGACCGGATGATGACGCAGTAGATGGTGACGGTACAGGTATGCCGCAAGATAGCACGGCTGCAACGGATGAAGATGATTCCGATCCTGCACTTGTCAGCGTATTTGACCTTGCATTAGCAAAAACATTGAGTGCCGGACAAGACCCATACATCGCTCCGGGTGATGTAGTCAGCTTCGACATTACAGTGTACAATCAAGGTACAGTAGATGCTTATGATGTATTGGTGAATGATTACGTACCTGCCGGATATACCTTCGATGCAGCATCGAACCCGGCATGGGGAGATGCAGATGCAGATGGTAATCCTGACCAAACGGTAGCAGGACCAATCGCACCGGGTGCATCAGAAGTATTGACGATACAGTTAATGGTTAACGACCCATTCGCGGGTACACAAGCTGACTTGGTGAATATCGCGGAAATCAGTGCAGCAGACGATGATGGGGATCCAAATACACCACCACCGGCTGATATTGATTCTACACCAAACAACGATCCTGCTGATGATGCAGGTGGTACACCGGGCGGACCGGATGACGACTTCGTAGATGGAGACGGTACAGGTGAACCGGGCGATAGCATACCGGCGACAGATGAGGATGACCAAGATCCATCATTCGTTAGTATATTTGACTTGGCATTGACCAAAGCATTAAGCGCAGGTCAGAGTCCATACATTGCACCGGGTGACAACGTGAGTTTCGACATCGTTGTAACCAACCAAGGTACAGTAGATGCTTATAATACATTGGTGAACGATTACGTACCTGCGGGTTACACCTTCGATCCTGCGCTCAACGCAGCTTGGGGTGATGCTGATGCAGATGGTAATCCTGACCAGACGATAGCAGGACCGGTAGCACCGGGCGGTACAGAAACTTTGACCATCGTATTGACCGTAAACGATCCGTTTACAGGTACAGCCGATGACTTAGTGAACGTAGCTGAGATTAGTTCAAGCGACGATGATACCGACCCGACCAACACGCCGCCAACAGAGGCAGATTCTACACCGGATAATACACCGGGTAATGACGCAGGTGGTGAGCCTGACAGTCCTTCTGACGATGTAGTAGATGGTGATGGTTCAGGCGCACCGGGTGACGAAGATCCTGCAACGGATGAGGATGATTCCGATCCGGCGGCAGCGAATATCTTTGACTTGGCATTGACGAAGTCATTAGTTCTGGGAGCATCACCGTATGTCTCACCGGGAGATGTAGTGACTTACAGTATCACGGTATACAACCAAGGTACAGTAGATGCCTACGATGTCTTAGTGAATGATTATATACCTGCGGGAATGACTTACGATCCGGCGGCGAACCCTGCATGGGGAGATGCTGACGCAGATGGTAATCCGGACCAAACAATTGCCGGACCAATTGCACCGGGTGGAACGATGTTCTTGACGATTACATTGACAGTGAACGATCCATTCACAGGTACACCGGATGACTTAGTGAATTCAGCAGAGATTAGTTCTGCCGATGACGATGGTGATCCAAATACACCTGCTCCACCGGATGCAGATTCTACACCGGATAATGATCCGACGAACGATCCGGGTGGTACACCAAGCGGACCGGACGATGATGCGATAGATGGTGACGGTACAGGTATGCCGGGCGATAGCACAGCAGCTACCGACGAAGATGACCAAGACCCTGCGGTTGTAAGCATCTTTGACTTGGCATTGACGAAAGCTTTGAGTGCGGGAGAATCTCCTTATCTCAGAGAAGGTGACACCATTAGCTATGATATTACTGTATACAATCAAGGTACAGTAGATGCGGTGAATATTTTGGTGAATGAATACATCCCTGCGGGACTCAACTTTGACTTTGCACTCAACCCAATGTGGGGCAATGCAGATGCAGACACGAATCCTGATCAGGTAATTGCCGGACCATTGGCACCGGGAGCTTCTGAAGTGATTAGTATTCAATTAGTTGTGGACAATCCGTTTACGGGTACACAAGAAGATTTAATCAACTTTGCAGAAATCAGCGATGCCGATGACGACGGTGATCCAAATACTCCTGCTCCACCTGACACCGATTCTACACCGGATAATGATCCGGCGAATGATGCTGGTGGTACACCGCAAGGACCAGACGATGATTATGTTGATGGTGATGGTACAGGTACGCCACAAGATGGAGTAGATACGACAGATGAGGATGATCAAGATCCTGCTTTCGCAACGATATTTGACTTATCATTGATTAAGACCTTGAGCTTAGGACAAAGTCCATATATCGCTCCGGGAGATGTAGTAAGTTTCGATGTGACTGTTATCAATGATGGTTTAGTAGATGCTTATAATGTATTGGTCAATGATTATATACCGAATGGCTACACTTACGATCCTGCTCTCAATCCGGGCTGGGGAGATGCAGATGCCGACGGTAATCCGGACAGAACCATTATCGGTCCTATCATTCCGGGTGGTACAGTGACTTCTACAATCGTATTGACGGTCAACGATCCATTCGATGCAAGCACAATGAGCTTAGTCAACTATGGTGAAATCAGCGCAGCTGATGACGACCTCGATCCGAATAACGATCCACCGATTGACACCGATTCTACGCCGGACAACGATCCGACGAACGATGCAGGTGGTACACCGGGTGGTCCTGACGACGATTCTACAGCAGGTGACGGTTCAGGTACGCCATTGGATGGCAATGAGTTGACTGATGAAGATGACCAAGATCCTGCGGCAGTAGCCATCTTTGACTTGGCATTAACCAAATCATTGAGCGCAGGTCAGAGCAGCGCGGTAGGCGCAGGCGATGACGTTAGCTTCGACATTAATGTTATCAATCAAGGTACAGTAGATGCTTATGATGTATTGGTGAATGATTACGTACCAAGCGGTTATACCTTCGATCCGGCATTGAATCCGGGTTGGGCAGATAGTGACTTGGATGGTAATCCTGACCAAATCGTAGCCGGACCATTGGCGCCGGGCGCAACAACGACCTTGACGATAGTACTTACAGTGAATGACCCATTCTCTGGTACAGCAGCCGACTTAGTCAATGTAGCAGAAATCAGTGGTGCAGACGATGATGGTGATCCAAATACACCACCACCAGCTGACGTAGATAGTAATACGGATAACGATCCGACGAATGACGCAGGTGGTACACCTGACGGACCTGAAGATGATGCAACAGGCGGTGATGGTTCAGGTACACCATTGGATGGTAATCCTGCAACTGATGAGGATGACTCTGATCCTGCAACGGTTGACATCTTTGATATGGCATTGACTAAATCATTGAGTCCGGGACAATCACAATTTGTTGCGGCGGGTGATACAGTTAGCTTCGACATTACCTTGTACAACCAAGGTACAATAGATGCTCAGAACGTATTGGTCAATGACTACGTGCCTTCGGGTTACACATTCGATGCGGCATTGAACTCTGAATGGGGTGACAGTGATTTGGATGGGAATCCTGATAGAATTATTACAGGACCGTTATTACCGGGTACAAGTTTCTCATTTGAAATCTTGTTAATCATCAATAATCCGTTCAACGGTACACCAGAGGACTTGGTGAACGTAGCAGAAATTACCGAAGCAGATGACGACGGTAATCCCGCAACACCACCACCTTCTGATATTGATAGTAGTCCGGATAATGATCCAACGAATGACGCGGGTGGTACACCTGACGGACCGGACGATGATGCAATTGACGGTGATGGTTCAGGTACACCACAAGATGGTAATCCTGCAACTGATGAGGATGACTCTGACCCTGCAACGGTAGTTATTGGAGGATTTGACTTGGCATTAACGAAAACGTTGAGTCCGGGACAATCACAATACATAGCACCGGGCGACGATGTCAGCTTCGATATTACCGTGATTAATCAAGGCGCGATTGATGCATACAGTGTATTAGTCAATGATTACGTACCTGCGGGTTACACATTCGATCCTGCGCTCAATGCAGCATGGGGAGATGCAGATGCAGACGGTAATCCAGACCAGACAATTGCCGGTCCGATTGCTCCGGGTGCTACAGAAACCTTGACAATTGTATTGACAGTGAATAATCCATTCACTGGTACGGCAGATGATTTGGTGAACTTTGCAGAAATCAGCTCTGCTGATAATGATACAGATCCAACTAACGATCCGCCGGTAGACGGTGACTCTACACCAAACAACGATCCTACGGACGATGCAGGTGGTTCACCAAACAGTCCTAACGATGACTTCACGGGCGGTGACGGTTCAGGTGCACCGGGAGATGATGTAGCGATTACTGATGAGGATGACTCGGATCCTGCGGTTGCAAGTATCTTTGATTTAGCATTGACGAAAGGTTTAAGTGCCGGTCAATCACAGTATATAGCACCGGGCGATGATGTCAGCTTCGATATCGTTGTGACCAATCAAGGTACAGTAGATGCTTACAATGTATTGGTCAATGAATATATACCTGTGGGTTACACATTCGATCCTGCGCTCAATGGAGCATGGGGAGATGATGACCTTGATGGTAATCCGGATCAAACGATTGCCGGACCATTGGCACCGGGCGCAACAATGACCTTGACAGTAGTATTGACAGTGAATGATCCATTCACAGGTACAGCCGACGACTTGGTGAACGTAGCGGAAATCAGTTCTGCTGATGACGATACCGATCCAACAAATACACCACCAACAGATGCGGATTCTACACCGGATGCAACGCCGGGTAATGATGCAGGTGGTGAACCGGGTACACCTTCTGACGATAGTACAGTTGGTGACGGTTCAGGTAATCCGGGTGACGAAGATCCACTCACAGATGAGGATGATTCCGATCCTGCGATTGCAAGTATCTTCGACTTAGCATTGACGAAAGCCTTGAGTGCCGGTCAATCACAATACATTGGACCTGGTGATAATGTTAGCTTTGATATTGTTGTGAGTAATCAAGGTACTGTAGATGCATACAGCGTATTGGTGAATGATTATGTACCTGCGGGCTACACATTCGACCCTGCATTGAATGCAGCTTGGAGTGCAGACAGCGATGGCGATGGTAATCCGGATCAAACGATTGCCGGACCATTGGCACCGGGTACAACAATGACCTTGACGATTGTATTGACTGTAAATGATCCATTCACAGGTACAGCCGACGACTTGGTGAACGTGGCGGAAATTAGCTCTGCTGATGACGATACTGATCCAACGAATACTCCACCAACAGATGCGGATTCTACACCGGATACAGATCCGACCAACGATCCGGGTGGTGAGCCGAATAGTCCTTCGGATGATAGCACAGACGGAGATGGTTCAGGTAATCCGGGCGATACTAATCCATTTACAGATGAGGATGATTCCGATCCTGCAACAGCAAGTATCTTTGACTTGGCATTGACCAAAGCAGTCAGTCCTGGACAGTCCACTTCGGTGGCACCGGGTGATACAGTCAGCTATGATGTTACGGTCTACAACCAAGGTACAGTAGATGCCTTCGACATTGAAGTGAACGACTATACACCAACCGGTATGGTATTCAATCTCGCATTGAATCCGGGTTGGGGTGATACAGATGCCAATGGTATTCCTGAGTTCACGATACCGGGACCACTGGCTCCGGGAGCTACGCAGACAGTGAGCATCAACTTGGTAGTTGCCAGCCCATTCGATCCGGCAACAATGAGTACAATCAACGTTGCAGAAATCGGTGCAGCCGATGATGACGGTAATCCAATGACACCGCCACCAACAGATACGGATTCTACACCAAACGACGATCCTACGGATGATGCAGGTGGTAGCCCGGATAGCCCATCAGATGATGCGGTAGATGGAGACGGTTCAGGTACACCGGGTAGTGAAAATCCGCTGGCAGATGAAGATGATTCCGATCCGGCAGCAGTGAATGTAGCAACATTTGACCTTGCATTGATGAAGAGTTACACCAGCTTCTTGGATAATGATGCCAGTACGGTGATTTCTCCGGGTGATGATGTCCTCTACACGATAGAAGTGTTCAATCAAGGTACAATAGATGCAACGGATGTAGTGGTAGCAGACCATGTACCTACGGGTATGCAGTTTATACCATTCTTCAACAGCGACTTTAGTGGTGCACCACCTACAGTGACGGCAACAATTCCGTTCATCGCGGCGGGTACTTCTGAGAGCGTACAAATTATCTTGCGAATTGACCCAAGTTTCAACCAGTTTGAAATTATCAATAACGCAGAGATTATGAGTGCCGATAATGAATTCGGTATTGCTGATGAAGATTCTACGCCTGGTGACAATAGTTCTACGCCGAGCGAGTTGAATACAGACGATGACATTAGTGATGACTGTGGTTGTGCACCGGGTACAACCGACAACCCGCTCGATAATGATGATTACGATCCGGCACGTATTGAAGTAGAGCCAAATCTACCGATAGAATTGTCATACTTCAAAGGCACTGAAGAAGACTGCGAAGTCGTCCTCAGTTGGGGTACGGAATCAGAAATCAACTTCTCACACTTCGAGATTGAGAAGAGCACTGATGGTGTGACTTTCACCATGATAGACAGATTAGATGGACTCGGTGGCGAGGGTATCGCGACTGATTACACATACACAGATACACAAGTGAGCGCAGTAGCTTACTACCGCTTGAAGTCAGTTGACTTAGACGGCTCATTTGAGTATTCAGAAATCGTAACGATACAGGCAGATTGTGCGACAGGCATCAGCATCTCGGACATCTTCCCGAATCCAACAGTCAATGACTTGGTGAGCGTTCGCTTCAACAGTACATTCGACCATGAGGATGCGAAAGTTATCATTACAGATATGTTGGGCAGACACATGATGGAAGTACCGATTGTAGTATTCAACGGTAGCAACCTCATCACTGTTGACCCAAGTAGATTACCAGCAGCAACTTATGTATTGACCATTCAAGGTAACAACTGGCGTAGCTCTGCTATGAGATTTGTGAAATTGAATGAGTGATAAAGCTTTGTAGATTAATTAGAGTTGAAGCCGTCCCGCACATGCGGGACGGTTTTTTTTATTTAATTTACAGTGTACTAATGCCATTTTCAGTAATCCATGTTGTATAAAACCGAATATCTTTTGCCGCTACTCTTCCTCAAAAAGTCTCGACGTAGCGGGGGCTATGCCTGCGTTTTTTGAGTTGATTAGCAACAAAATCTATCTACTTTTATACGACAGCGATTATTTAAAATGGTATAAGCATAAATAAAACGCAGCTTTTCCCATTTTAATCAAAAAAAAGAAAAGCTGCGTTCTATTTACAATTGTTTTGAAGAATGACTTGCTGTTCTACAAAAATTGCTAAAACATCTTATTCCACAAATCATTTCTTCACAAATTTCTCTGTCAACATCACATCTTCACTCATCAATCGAACGAAGTAAATGCCTGATTGTAAATGATTTACCTCCAATTGAATTTCATTGCTATCATCAAAATTACGAGTGTGTTGTTGTAGAATTTTCCCCGTAATATCCATGATTTGAATATGAATATCCTCATTCGTCTCCAATGAATAATATAAGGTGGCGCGGTCATTCACCAAATTGGGAACGATACGCATTTGCGAAGCATTTATCGTATTTAGTAGTGTAGGATTCGGCTCAAAAACCAACGGAGCAACACCACCCGACAAGCAAAAACTATTCGTTTCAGAACTACCAAATCTACCACCGCCTGATGCAATGACATTGCCACTTGGGTCGGTCAGCGTATAGTTACCACAACTACTTGCCACACGCGGGATGCCATCAGATACACCACCGAGTCCGAAAGACGCTATGTTGATGCCCGTCAACACCGTTGAACTACGACGCGGACACATGCCGTCATTCGCAGAATCGCTGACGACCAAATCATAACAACCATCCGGCAAGCATTTAGATTCTATGAGCGTAGAACCACCCGGCTCACCCGCATACGTGCCGCCCGAAGCGACGACATTGCCACTGTCGTCAAATATTTCCCAACTCGTTTGTTGTGGTGCAGCGTCAAAATTAAACGTCAAATCCAGCGTAGCACAAGCATCATTAATCCAAACGGCATAGCTCCTCGCAGGTACTTCAATGTGCATTTCGCCTGCCCCGTTGACGGTGGCGGTGCTTTGCAAGGCATTTCCGGTGAGTTCTGTCATTAGAGTGCCGGTGCTGAGGTTCGTCATGTTGATTTGGTGGTCAAGTATCAGCGGCTCACCTGCATAATTAATAGCCACCACGACTTCTTTTCCGCCAACTCCGCCCGTCAATTGATACAATAAAGTCGTATTCGGAAATCCACTCGTATAATTGGCAGTGTATGACGTGCCAAATTGCGATAAATAATCCACACTTGTAGAGCCGAAAATATAATTTTGATGAATTGACCACAACTGATCAATATCTGGTTTCATCACCGAAGTAGGCGCATTAGGGATGCTAACTCCGTAATAATCAGGATAAAAGACGCAAGGCACACCGATTTGATTATTAGTCAAGAGGTAAGCATATCCCAACATCGGGTCGTTTTGAACAGGCTGTCCGGCATCTCTGAAATCGTGATTATTGAGAAAGGTAACGACATGAAAACTACTCTCGCTCACACCATCCACCAAGCCGGAATTAAATACATTTCGCACATCATAACCAAATAAATCACTCGAATTTTTCAAAGCCTCCCGTAAAGCAAAATCAAAGACTTTCACCTTGATAGCGGCATCTGTGTCGGCATCCATTCCGGCTCTCACGCCATCCAACCATGCTTTCAACGTATTGGGATTGCTGTCATAAACTTCACCGACAACCATGCCGGGGTCAATACCATTATCGTGAATATCATCCATCAAATCTCCAATAAAAATCGGGTCAAAATGCTTCACCGCATCCATGCGAAATCCCCTGAAACCCACATCATTCCACAGCCATTTCGTCCAATCAAATAACTTGTCGCGGGTATCGGGAATGTATTGGTCATAATCATAAAAAAACCACAACCAATCCCAATCACCTGCCAGCCAAGTCGTATTGGTATTGCCGGAATTGGGCTTAAAATTTTCAAAATTCATCGCTCCCTGACCACTCGGCATATTCGTAAAATCGGTATAGGTCTGATACTCCATTTGACCCACGACATCAGCTCCCGCCGAAGCATTCCAAATGCCATACACTCTATGGTCGGAATAATCGCCATTCGGATTTGTGAGAAAAATATAAAGAAAATCACCCGCCGGATTGAAATCACCCGGATTGATTGTCACCTTAAATTCATCCGTCAGACAGCCCGTTCCATCCACATTTGCATCCATATATACACCAAGTGTGGCGGTATTAAATGCCTCTCCACAATCGCCTCCGCCATTGGGTTCTGCCTCCGCTACCGACGGAAGATTTTGGTTGCCTACGGTGTTGGTTTCGACATAAAAAGTGTAAGGTTTGTTGTAAAAAGCGGCATCCGAACTCTTCGAACTGACCTTGAAATAATAATCACCCGTACCATTGCCCGATGCGCCACCAAGCGGCAATACACAACGATAACGGTCAGACGGAAAGGCACTTTTATTTGCCGTATAATTTTGAATATAGTTCGCCACCGCCGGATTATTTTCGGGCGCACCACCATCGCGGTGATTATACACCACATCCGCAACGGCATCTATTCCATTCGCCTGCATCGCGGCAATCAGGGCATCCACATCGGCTCTTGTTCCAAAGCCCGTTGGTCCCTGCCCAAATTCTCCTAAATCATATAAATCTTGTGGGTCATATCCGTTACTGCAACTCCCAAAACTCGCCCTCGACGCAGGCGGCACCCAGACGTGTGTAAACCCCGCCCCCGCAAGACCCGCGACATTTGAATTGAGCGTATTCGCCCAGTTGAAGCCATTACAAGTCTTGGGGTAATCCCAGTACCAGCCTTGCATCATGAGGTCTTGCGCCTTCGCGGGAATGGTACATCCGAGTATCAAATACAACAAAAGTAAGCGTAATTTCATAGTATTTTGTTTGAATATAATTATAGTGAAAAAAACGAAATCAACCGTCATTCCAAACCCCGATTTGGAATCTGTTGTCCACGATAACTATCGGGATGGCACGATGCCCGAACAGGTAGAGAAAATTCATGAATTTTCTCTACCTGTTCAAAATGTTGCTAAAAGCCGGGCAGATTCTGAATCAAGTTCAGAATGACGGTTTATTTTTTTAGATTTTTTTATTTTTTATTAGAAAAAAGTTTGCGCCTAAACTCTCGTAAAAAGACGCAGTATAATATCATTGGTAACATATTTTTTGCGGTATCGTTTCGCCTTACTATCAAAGAAATATTCAACATCATGTCCTCGCTTCAAATTTACTTCATCTGTCGCCTTGCTTTCTTGTTAATCAAAACCCGAACATCGAATATGCTTTACACGATATAAATTTCGGACAATAAAAAACACCATATTTTTAAAAAAGTGTCGATAGACACGCTCGATTTGGTAGCCCCAAGTTTCAACTTGGGTGGGAAGGTTTACCCTACAATCGGGAGTGCCGTAGGTACGTTACATTGATTGATGTACCGTGTCTATGACACTCATTTGGGTAGGGAAAATACCGCCCCAAGTTGAAACTTGGGGCTACCAAATGAATCACGTCTAACGACGTTAGGTACGATTAACATTTTCCGAAATTTACCCCGTTTACAATTTAGTTGACGTAAAAATAATTATTTAAAAATCAATTCCTCGGAAAACTCCCCGCATCACTACCACTCGTACTCGTCACCATAAATGTACAAGTAAACGAAACCGGCGGACAATTCCCCACAGTCAAAGTATAAGTCAAAGTCAACGGTACACCCGTAGGCGCAGTTGCGAGATTCAAGGTCGCATTACCGCCCGGACTAATATCACCCGCCACATAAGGCGCAGCCGTACCACTGATAGTCGCTTGCGAAATACCAAAGGTAAATGAATTCAAATCTGTACATTCAAGGTCAAATTGACCATCACAATCGCGTAAGTTTACGGGGCAGGTAATCATCGGTTCGGGCGTAGCGGGAATCTCGACTTGTGCGGTACAAACGGATGAATTTCCAGCATCATCAACCACAGTTAGTGTCACCATATTTGTACCTGAATTGGTGCAATCGAAATTTTCCATATCCAACATCAGGTCGCTCACTCCGCAGTTATCGGTAGAACCTGCGTCTATATCTTCCGGTGTAATTGTCAGTTCAAAATTTTCATCTAAGCCTAATGTGAGATTTTGACAAACCGCGTTAGGAGCTTCATTATCAATCACTTCTACATCGAATGAACAAGTAGCCACCATATTTCCGGCAGCATCTGTATATTCGTAAGTGACTGTCGTGACACCAATAGGAAATACACTTCCCGGTGCTAATCCTGCCACCAATGTACCTGTATTTGTTCCATCACAATTATCACCGAATGTCGGTAAATCATAATTGACCACAGCTTCACAAACACCCGCATCATTATTAACGCTGATGTTGGTCGGGCAAGTTGCCACACTTGGCGCAGAGTCATCATTCACCGTGATATTAGCGGTACAATCCGTTGAATTTCCACATTCATCTGTCACCGTCATTGTTACCGGAACGACTTGTCCTGCATTTGTACAATCAAAAGTCGTTTGGCTTAATGCAAAAGTCAAATCAGCCGCCGCCGTGCAATTATCTGTACTGCCATTTTCCACATCCGCTACTGTGATAGATGCTTGTCCGTTGGCATCTAATGTTACGGTAATATCCTGACAGACAGGCATCGGAGGCGTTTCGTCATTAACTGTAACCGTCTGCGTGACAGTAATGGAATTGCCGGAAGGGTCGGTGACGCTATATGTGCGCGTAATGGTTTCGGGGCAAGTATTTTGGTCGGACATTTCATTAACAAAAGCTACGGTAGCTGAACAATTATCCGCTTCATCAGTGACTACTGCGAGGTCGGCAGCCGGAATATCCGCCGGACATTCTACATTGATTGGGGCGGGATTGGAGGCAGTGGGTGGCGTGTTATCTTCCACCGTCACCACAGCCGTACATTGGTCTGAATCGCCGTTGATATCGGTGATAGTGAGCGTGACGTTATTTGTACCAACATCATTACAAGTAAAAGCGTCATTATCAATAATAAGGGATTGAAGCCCACATTCGGCGATACTGCCACCATCTACATCAGAGGCGGCAATAGTGACATTGCCCGTAGCATCCAATTGTGCGGTAAATGCTTGGCAAACCGCCGTCGGCATAGCACAACAAGCACTCAAAGGGTCGGCTACCGTCACCATAGCGGTGCAGGTCGCGGTATTGCCACATTCATCTTCTACGGTGAGGACTACGGGAACGCCCATTCCCCCCAAGTCATCACAATTAAACGTCGTTCTATCCAATGAGAGCATAAGGTCGGCGGCGGCAGTGCAATTATCATTACTTCCATTATCAATATCTGCGGTAGTAATCGTGGCATTCCCTGTCGCATCTAAATTGACTGTAATATCCTGACACACAGCCATTGGTGCGGTATCGTCGTTGACGGTAATCGTTTGTGTGACTTCAATTGAATTACCACTTTCGTCGGTAACGCTATATGTGTGTGTAATGGTTTCGGGACAGGTCATTCCGTCTGATGTTTGACCAACAAAAACAACCGTAGGCGTACAGTTATCCATTTCATCGGTAATAATTGCAGGGTTGCCAGTGGGTACATCTGCGGGACATTGAACCGAGACGGGGGCGGGGTTGCTTGCCGTTGGAAATATGTTATCTTCTACCGTCACTTCTGCATCGCAAGTTTGTGTATCGCCATTGACATCCGTTACGGTCATGGTCACAGTATTTGCGCCCAAATTATCACAAGTAAAATCTTCTTGCGACACCTCAATACAGGCTATTCCGCAGGTAGATGATGAGCCGTTGTTGATAATAAAATCCTCCACTTCGGCTGTAATGACTGCCGTAAAATGGGTGTCATCACAAGCCGCATCAAATATCGGGTCAATGACAAAATCAACTTGGTCGCCGGGGTTTATCATTTGTGTGATGCTATATGGAACGGAGTTTCCGGGAATATTGAGAAATTGATACACTTCCACGCCATTTACGAAAATTCTGACATGCGCTCCGTCGCCGCAATTGGTATCTCTATCAAAGAAATCTCCTGCAATCGTTATTTCACCACAGTAATTGCTGACCCAGCGGCGTACTGCGGGTTGAGGTCCTTCAAATTGCGGGTGTCCGCCATTCGGGTCTAATTGTGGGAAATCAAGAATGGCTCCTACGCCCGGATTATTCCAGACAAAGCCCGTAAAATTGGGTAAATTGGTATAATTCGCCGGAATATTGCCCGGATAAGTACCATAGAACCAATCATCCTGACCTTGCACACCCGAAAACTCTGCGGAAGAATTGGAACTGTTCAATATTCTGTGTCACGCAGAGAACGCGGAGTTCGCAGAGGATTGATTATCATATCTCTGCGTTCTCTGCGCCCTCTGCGTGACACACTTTTTTGAACACTCTCGAAGAATTGGCTAAAGTGGTCGTGATGGTTCCGGCTGAAATGGTGGCATCACCATTGGCATCCAATTGTATGGTGACATCCTGACAGACCGCAGTCGTTACACAGCAAGCTACCAGAGGGTCGGCTACGGTAACGGTGGCATCGCAAGTACTTGTATTGCCCGCCGCATCCATGACTTGTAAAGTAACGGTAAAGGAAGACCCTGCATCATCGCAAGTATAAGCCGTTTGTCCGGCGGAAATGGTGGTGGAGGTGATGCCGCCGCAATCGGTACTACCGCCGTCAATTTGTGCGGCAGTAACAGAGGCATTGCCCGAAGCATCAAGATTTACTGTGATATTTTGAGGGACACAAACGGGAGCGGTGCCGTCCACGACATTAAAATTGACTACGCAAGTCGAAGTTGAATTGGTGCAATCATCCGTCGCGGTGAGCGTAACACTTTGTGCGCCAAGCCCGACCATAGTACCGGCTGCCGGGGATTGGGTGATAGTTGCTGTGTTATCGCAATTGTCTGATGCTGTGGCGGTTGCGGTGAAATCGGGGATAGCTGCCATACAGCTTGCATCGGCGGGGAGGTCGGCTTGGGTAGGGCAATTGACGAAGGTTGGCGGGTCGTCGTCGAGGTTTTCGGTGATGTTGAGTACGCCTGTGCCGTCTGCACCATTATAACCTGAGACACGGATGTAGTAAGTCGTTCCCGGGGCAATACAACCCGGAAGCGTGATGCTGGATTGCAGTCCGCCGGAATCGTCGTTGCAAGCGACTTCATTACCGCCACAAGCGCCGAAAATACTCAATGCGGTATCAAATCCGCTACCTTGTGTGTCAACAATCAGGCTTTCCAAATGGCAATTTCCAACGGTGTATTCATACCAAATATCATTATAATCATTGAATGCACAAGAAGTAATATCCGGTCCGCTAC
>JAHDEO010000634.1 GCA_020628725.1 Saprospiraceae bacterium | reverse complement strand
ATATTGGAAGTAGCTCAACACCTGCGGCGCGTTCAGGCTATCCCAATATTACTGTCCCAATGGGTTTTATCAATGAACTTCCGGTGAATATTTCGATATTTGGTAGAGCATGGAGTGAGGGGGAATTATTAGAAGTCGCCTATGCATACGAGCAAGCTACGAAGCATCGTAAAGAGCCAAAATTTTTGGAGTAATCGCCCCAGTAATGACTGCTTTAGCTGTCAAGTTGGTTGTTGTTTTAATTTTTAATTAATTCAAAAACAATAATTTACAAAGTTTTTATTGCTCACTTGACAGCTAAAGCAGTCATTACGGTAGTCAAACACCAAAACAACCTTATACAACATCAATATCAATGTAAAACAATTCAAATTAATAAGATGAAAAAACAAATACTCTCTCTTCTCGTCCTCTGCTTTCTTGCGAATCAATCATCTGCTATTGATGCAAGTGTGAAATATGCCACATTCAAAGGCATCGAACAAGGGAATTATATCGAAATCTATGTTCATGTGAAAGGCAAATCTGTTGCTTTCGTACGTTTGGATGAACCGGAAGAATTTTATCAAGCGGCTGTTGACCTTAAAATCAATTTTTTACAAAACGAAGAAATTGTAAATACAGAAAATTACACCATGCAAAGTCCCAAAATAAAAACGGCAACACCAAGTGGTATTGCGCTGATAGATGTGTTGCGATTGCCCCTGCCCAATGGTGAATACACCCTTGAAGTGGAAATGACCGACCAAAATAATTCCGAAAATAACTCCACATTAAAAGCGACTGCCAATATGGGCTATGAAGGTGGCATCGAAATCTCAGATGTACAATTACTGGGAGATTATGAAGCTACAGAAGAGGAAAATCAATACGTCAAACATGGTTATTTGCTACGTCCATACACCTTTGATGTCTATCCGAGTTTTATAGATAAATTGACTTTTTATGCTGAAATATATGGAACGGATGCGGAAGAACAAGATAGATTTTTAGTGCGCTATTACATTCAAAATAAAGACGGAAAAGGTGAACCAATTACAGGTACTATGGGTTTCAAAAAACGCGAAGCTGCACCTGTGAGCGTCATTTTGGCGCAAATAGATATTTCAAAATTACCCGAAGGAGAATACGAATTGGTCGTAGAAGTACGCGATGCTACCAATGAATTACTGCGAAGTAAAGCCCTGAAATTGAGTCGTAGTTATCCTTTTCAAGATTCAGAAATTAAGGATTTTGAACAAATGGATATTGCGGGTTCCTTTGTCGAGGCACTTGATGAAGAACGAGTTAATACGGCGGTACGTGCACTTGCGCCGCTTTTGGTAAAGGATGAAAATTATGTCCTGAACCAAATGCTTCGTAAAAAAGACGATTTGAAAAAACGCAAGTTTTTGTACTACTATTGGTTACGCGAAAATGAAATTGACCCCAAAGAACCTTATGAAGAGTACATGGTGCTTGTCGATAGAGTTAATGACATGTTCACTAATGCAATGGGCAAAGGCTATCGTACCGACAGAGGACGCATCTATCTCAAATATGGCGCACCGCAAGATGTAGTCAGTCAACAAAGTGAACCGAGCGCACCGCCCTATGAAGTTTGGTTTTACAATCGAACCATTGATAATCAGTCGAATGTAAAGTTTGTCTTCTATAATCCAAGCCTTGCGAATGGTGATTACGAACTCCTTCACTCCACCGCACGCGGCGAGGTCAATAATCCACAATGGAAAAGAATTTTGTATAGCAATATTCCAACAACGGGACGAGATGCTCTTGACGGTACAGGCATCCCTTCGCATTACGGCGGTCAAGCGGGTAGAGTTTTTGGAGAATGGTAATAACGTAGCGCGGCGCTTCCAGCCCGCGCATAATGGTTACACTTTTTTCCCTTGAATAAAAACCTGTTCCACCAAATCACTACCAAATGAATAAGGCAATTGAGCAAGCGAAGACATTTTTTTCGTAATGAAAAAATTGGCTGATTTTCCGCGTGTAATGCTACCCATTTCTTGCTGACCTTCAATGGCAAATGCACCGTTGATTGTAGCTGCGTTAATAGCTTCTTCGGGTGTCATTCTCATTTTTACGCAGGCTAATGAAACGACAAATGACATCTTTCCTGATGGCGAAGACCCCGGATTATAGTCGGTAGCCAGAGCAATCGGAATGTCTGCATCCATTAATTTTCGTGCTGGTGGATAATGGTCATTTAAGAAAAACGGCGCAGAGGGTAGGAGCGTGGCAATCGTATTTGGTGCAGCTTGTAAAGCCGCAATTTCCTCATTATTTACCACTTCAAGGTGGTCAACGGAGAGCGCATTGTGTTTTATAGCGGCTTGTATGCCGCCCATACAATTGAATTGATTCGTATGAATTTTCGGACGTAAACCATATTTTAATCCTGTCTCAATAATACGCTCGGTTTCTTTGGGAGTAAAAGCGACTTTTTCACAAAATACATCGCAGTAATCTGCCAAATCTTCATCGGCAATACGCGGTATCATTTCATTGATAATGAGGTCAATGTAGTTGTTTCGATTATCTTCGAATTCAGGTGGAAGTGCGTGTGCACCTAAGAAAGTTGCTTTAATAGTCACATCTGTCATACCTTTTAATTGACGGATGACACGAAGCATTTTTAATTCACTTTCAAGGGTGAGTCCGTAGCCGCTTTTTATTTCAATCGCACCTGTTCCTTGCTTGATGACTTCTTGTAGACGTGCGTAAGCATCTTCCAACAATACCTCTTCGGGCGTATCACGTAGGCGTCGGGCAGAATTGAGGATGCCACCACCGCGTTGAGCTATTTCTTGATAAGTTAATCCCTTGATTCTATCCACAAATTCGCCTTCACGAGTAGCCGCAAATACCAAATGTGTATGTGAATCGCACCAACATGGGAAAACCATTTTGCCTGTAGCGTCTATTACCTCATCGGCGTTGGTAGGGCAGTTTTGCATCTCGCCGAAATCGCTGATTTTCCCGTCCTTTATCAATAAAAATGCATTATTGATAGTTGGTAATTCAGCCATTTGCTTGCCGCGTAAAGG
>JAHDEO010000083.1:14356-19032 GCA_020628725.1 Saprospiraceae bacterium | reverse complement strand
AACCTTCACAGGACCAAAACTCTTCAAATTTGGTGTTTATTATTCCCGTGATGGGGCGTGTAGTTACAAATATTTTTATGGGGCTGTTATTCGTTATCGTATTTGTGTTTATTACAGATGATAGCAAAGATTTAGTGTCGCATTTGTTGAATGGATTGAGCATGTTAGTGATATTTCATATTCTTGCTGTAGCCAATTACCGTCGTAAAATAAAAGAATTTGAAGCTGAAGACACCATAGCACGTCAGAATTTGGCATTACAAGTTTCCAATAGAAAGTTAGCTGATTTTGCGCATACTACCTCACACGATTTAAAAGAACCATTAGGTACAATAAATGCTTTTGCAGAACTTACAGAAAAAGAACTTTTAAAAGAACAGGTAAATTATCAGAGAATAAAGCAATATTTGGCATACATAAGAGCAAGTTCTGATTCGATGAAAAATACGATAAGTTCGCTACTGTTTTCTACGAAGATAGATAACGATAAAATTATAGTGGACGTAAATGACGTCATTGGAGAAATCGAAAAAGAACTCCAATATCAAATCATAACCAATAAGGTACAAATTAAACGAAGTGAGCTACCTTCAATTTATGCCAATCATGCATTAATCAAACAGTTGTTCCGAAACCTAATATCTAATGCCATTAAGTATCGCAAGCCGGATGTTGCGCCTATTATTTCCATAAATTACTCTCTTGACGACGAAGCTTGTGTATACGCGGTAAAAGATAATGGGATCGGTATTCCTGAAAAATATCTGGAAACCATCTTTGAACATGGTAGCCGAGTTAGTGATTTGTCCGTGGAGGGAACAGGTATAGGATTAGCAACCTGCAAACGCATTGTAGAAGACATGGGGGGCAGAATCTGGGCGACTTCTGCCATAGGTGATTCTTCTATTTTCCACGCGGCGTTTAGTAAAGATATTGTGGTTTGATTTACTCCTCCATAAACCCCAAAATCCCCCCAGCCTGTTCAATTTTCTGAAATTTCCCCCAAGCCACCTGTGCCAATTGCTGCGTCATTTTTTCGATATAATAACTTCCGGCGGCGGGGTCGGCTACACGGTCGAGATAGCTTTCGTGTTTGAGGATGTGCTGTACATTGCGGGCGATGCGTCGGGTGAAGTCGTCGGATGCACCGTGTACGAGGTCAGCGGGTTGTACGGCGAGGCTGTCGGCTCCGCCGAGTATGGCAGACATAGATTCTGTTGTGGCGTGAATCATGTTGGTGTGGCGGTCTTCGGTTTGGGTGCGGAGAGATGTCTTTGCGTGTATGCGTGTAGGGGCGAGTGTGGCGATTTCATAAGCCTTTTGTACCTCGCGCCAAAGTAGGCGGAAAGCACGTAATTTGGCGATTTCCACGAAATAGCTACTTGCTGCACAAAAGGTAAATTGCATGTGCTGTGCCACCGTCTCGGCTTCCAATTCAAACTCAGTGAGGCGTGTAAGATATTCACTACCAATGGATAAGGCAATCGCCAACTCCTGCGCAGGCTGTGTGCCTTGATTGTGAAAAGTAGTGGTATCCACATTAATCACTGCAAAATTTGGCAGGGCATGTGTAGCGGTCAATATCGCGCCTTCTACTTCCATCATGTCCTGTTCGTAGGTTTCGTAATACTCGCCCGTATCGACAAAAAATCCCACCGGATCGACCCACACGCCGCCGTGTGTATCCGTTTTTTTTGTTTTATTTTTCTTTAAAAATGATTTGAAATATTCTAATACCGTACCCGGCTCGCTTTCGGTAAATAAGCCGCCAAAATTCAAGGAAACCATTTGCGGATGAATACCTTTCATCAATGCCAAAAAGTCTTTTTCGGAAATGACATTATCCAAAATAAATAACAAGGAAGTCGCGCCTTGCATGAGTGTTTGAAGGGCGCGTTTGTTGGCTCGTTTGATGGCGGCAATACCGTCTTCTACTTCGATTTCTTCTTGAATGTGCCAATCGTTGTCGGATGTTTTTCGTGCTACATTTGGTAATTCACCTAAATCCTCTTCACGATAAAAAGGCTTCATCGTCAAGCCTTCATCGACTTTCCAATCGAGGCTTTCGATAGGTTTGCCTTTTAGGTCTTTTTCGATTTTGGCAAGCCAATCTTCAGTAGGGATAGGTTCAAATTCGGCGAATAGGTTGGTATTTTTCATGGGGCAAAGGTAAGGAAGTTTAAGTTTAAGACTAAGTTTAAGTTCAAATAAAAGCCATAGCGAATGCGCCTGTACCGACGAATGACGGTATCCCGCTTGCTTCATGTCAGGTAGAGAAAATTCATGAATTTTCTCTACCTGACGGAACACGGTGCGGCGCAAGCCGGAGGCGTTACGCTACGGTTTCAAAATTTTCAATACTCGTTCAAATTCTTTGCTTTTATCTGCTTGGATGTGGATGGTTTCATTATTCCATTCAAATTGGAGACTTTCAGCGTGTAGGAGCATGGTGGTCGTGTTGAATCGGGTTTTCCAGAGTTTGTTTTGTTTGTTGCAGCCGTGTGGTCTATCGCCGATGATGGGGTGGAAGATGTGCGCCATGTGTTTACGAAGTTGATGAAAGCGACCTGTTTCGGGGCTTAATTTGAGGAGACTGTAACGCGAGGTTTGGTGCTTTCCGAAGGGGACTGGAATTTCAAATTGTTGTATCAATTCGTAGTGAGTAATTGCGTTCTGAACTTTTCCATTTTCACCAATCGCATAATCAATTGTTCCGTTTTTTCCCACAAAACCACGTACAAGCGCGATATAGGTTTTCGTGATTTTTCTTTGTTGAAATAAAGATTGAAGCGTAGAATTGGTATCGGGATTTTTAGCAAATAAAAGGACACCCGAAGTCTTACGGTCTAAACGATGGGCGGGATAGACCCGCTGATTGATTTGGTTTCTAAGGAGTTGTAAGGCGAATGTATCGGCATCATTCGCTATTTTGGTGCGATGTACGAGTAAGCCATGCGGTTTATTAATGGCAACAAGGTCGTCAGTCTCGTAGATGATTTCCAACAAATTCTCCGAATTATTCCCGTCTACCGTCTGCCGTTCATCGTTTGTCGTCCTACTCATAACGCAAGGATTCTATCGGGTCAAGCCTTGCCGCTTTGAGTGCCGGATAAAGCCCCGACAACAAACCCACAATAAAGCAAACCGTCACGCCCAGAAGCATCCATGCCCACGGGAGTGCAAATGTCCCTCCCAACAATTTCGTCACACCAAATCCGGCTGCTACGCCCAAGATAATGCCCAATAAACCACCCAATTGACAAATCACAATCGCTTCGGTGAGGAATTGAATGAGAATATTGCGACGAGTCGCACCAATGGCTTTGGTAATGCCAATTTCGCGGGTGCGCTCAGTGACAGAAACCAACATGATGTTCATCAAACCAATTGCTGCACCCAAGAGTGTGATGATACCGATAAATATGGTTGCCATACGAATATACGCCGTATTTTCTTGTACGAGGTCAAATAAACCATCGCTTTTGGTCATTTCAAAATCGTTGTCTTCTGCGATTTTCATGCCGCGTATACCTCTGAATACACCTATCGCCTCATCAATTGCCGCGTCAATATCAAGGGCATTATCGACACCTACCGAGAGGTTGTAAGAGTTGTTTTGGAGCGCAAATTGGCGTTTGAGATTATATAAAGGAATCAAGACATTTTTATCTCCCGAAAAAGACCCACTCGACCCTTTTGTAGCAAGTATACCAACGATTTTATATTTGACATTATTCACAGAAATGATGCTTTCGAGAATTTCGTCATAATCTTTGTCGGGAAAAATTTTCTTAATCACATCCTGACCGATAAGTGCCACACTACGTCCGCCATAGGCTTCTTCAAAACTAATATTGCGTCCTGCATCCAGTGTATAGCCGGCTACTTCAAGGTAATTATCATCAATTCCCATTACCGTAATGTTAGGATTGGTGGTTTCTTCTTTTGATTTGATGGTTGCCAAACTCGTTCCTCTCTCTGAAACCGATACTTGAGCCGGAAAATCATAACGCTCTCTAAACTCTACGGCTTGGTCGTAAGAAATAGCCGGACCACGCTTTCTATCGCGACGTCCGCCACCTCCGAGTCCGTCACCTTTACGTACTACATTGAAGGTGTTTGCCCCCATACTTGCGAGGCTGCTACTCAGCGAGGAATTTATCCCATCAATCGCCGTCAATATCCCGACCAATGCCATGATACCAAAGGCAATAATTATCAAGGTCAATATCGCACGAAGGATATTGGCTTGAATGGATTGAAAAGCAAGACGTATGTTTTCTATTAATTGCATAAAACGGTGGACGACTGACGGTAGACGGTGGACGGCAAATGCGAGATGACCAACGGCTAACGGAATTTTTGAGAAGTCAGACCATATTCATTGTCAGAAGTCAGTAGTCAGATTTATAAAGAAGATTGCGTATCACTATCTGACATCTGACAGTAAAAACGGTCTGTCTTCTGACATCTATTTTACATCAAAATTAATATTTATTTTATTGGTCAGTAATGAAATTAGAAGAAAGGCAGGAAAGTTTAGATGAAAGTTGGTTTTTAGTCCATAGTCAGGTCAATGCGACAATGCTGAAATGCGATAATGCGACAATGGCAATGAATGGGTGAATGAATTTTCAATGAATGAATAAATCTCACGCGATTCATTCATTCATTCT
>JAHDEO010000083.1:0-14346 GCA_020628725.1 Saprospiraceae bacterium | reverse complement strand
CATAGTCGATGGTCCATAGTCCATAGTTGGATTTCTTTCGCGTAGCGAAAAAACGAATCAACTTGCGGCTAACTATGGACTACCGACTATGGACTTATTGCACCTCGAAAGATACTTTCAGATTGACGCGATATCCGGTCACTTTATTGTTTTTTACAACAACGCTCTGACTTTGTACGTAAGCCGAACGAATACCTTTGATACTTTTACCCGCTTTTTTGATTGCGTTAGCAGTCGCATCTTCCCAACTTTTTGAAGATTCAGACATAATTTCTACAACTTTAATAACTGCCATAAATGTGAAGTTTATCCCGATAATTATCGGGAAAGTGCAAGTTTAAGTTTAAATTGATACGTAATACACTGTTTTTCTTTTGAATGAAGAAATTTTAAACTCAAAAAAAATACATGACCAACACTCATTTTTTATAAAAAAATGAATGTTTTAAAAATTTAAAATTACTTTATTGCACTTATTTTTCATTAATTAATAAAAATCCATTTCAAAAGAAATAGGTTATCAATTTATTAGACGTTGTATGGTAATGTTGTAACGCAAAATTAGATTAGCAAAAGTGTGTGACTTTCACTATATTTGCTGTCCTAAATTTTGAACGAGGTCATGGCTTCATGGTTCAATTGTTTCATTGCCTCATGGTTCGATTGTTTTCTGCTCAGTTCTTTATTGAAAGCTGTTAAACAATAAACCATAATAACAATACAGCAATGACACCATGAAACAATAAAACCTTTTAATTTCACACAAAATTTAAACAAAGAAAATTATGCCATTAATGGATATGCTTACCCAGACATTGGGCACAACTGCTGTGAATCACATGGCAAAGAAAATGGGTGTTGATAGTCAGTTGACTCGCGCAGCGATCAGTCTTGCAGTACCGATGTTGATTAAATCCCTCGCAAACAACGCTTCCAACAAAGAAGGTGCTCGCTCACTCAATAATGCATTGGAACGCGATCACGACGGTAGCTTGCTCGACAATTTGACGGGCTTTCTTGACGGTAACACACAACAAAGTAAAACAACGGATGGTGCAGGCATCTTGCGCCACCTTTTGGGAGATAGAAGATCTAATGTAGAGCAGGTCATCAGCCGTGATACAGGATTGGATAGCAATACGACACAAGGTTTGTTGGAAACACTTGCTCCTATCGTCTTGGGGCAATTGGGTAGACAAAAACGCGAACAAAACCTTGATGATTTTGACATCGCGATGTTGCTCAAAGACGCAGAACGTCGTCAGGAAGTCGAGCAAACACCCGAACAACGCGGGTTCATCGGCAGCTTACTCGACAAAGACGGTGACGGCAAAATCGACGCAGATATTGCTCAGAAAGGTTTGGGCATTTTGAGTAGCTTATTCGGTAGAAGATAAATTAGTCCGTAGGCTAATGATAAGATATAAGCCATTCCTTCGGGAATGGCTTTTTTTCATTTAAATCCCAACCGTTCCATCCGCTTGACATACTCCGGTAAGACCAAAACACGAATGGTCTTTTCTCGTCGGCAAACATCCACGGCGTTCTTCCCTTCACCTTCTTTTGTTTTGCATTCTTTACGCTTATTATTGGGCAATTTGCAGAGGCAATTCCCAAATTTGCGCTTGGAGCATTTGCATTTTACGCCGCCACTATCTACGACACGAATTTTTTCGGCAACGACTTTGCCTTCTTTCAAATATTCTACAATACTGGCTACGGGCGTAAGGTGCATTCTGGTAGAATCTTCCATATAACCGGAGGCAATGTATTTACCCTTTTTGGCTTCATCAAACTCCATCCATACGCCTTCTTCGCAAGAGTAACTCATCGTCATCACGCACAAAGCCAAAATACTTGCAACTAATATTACTGAACGGTTCATTATTTTTGATTGTTGAATTGACGAATTGATGAGTTGATGAGTTGACGTATTTTATTTTTGCTTCGAAGAAACTCTATAACGTGAACTCGTCAACCCGACAACCATCAATTCGTCAGTACATTTTCCGCTTCATACAACGGAAAATCTGCCATAAAATTATTGATTTCTTGTTTAATGTTTTGAATGAGGGTATCATTTTCAGGGTCAGAAAGAATGGCATCTATCCAATCTACTACTTTCAAACATTCCTCCACGCCAAAACCTCGTGTCGTAATGGCTGCCGAACCTACACGCATACCCGATGTCACCATAGGTGATTCGGTATCAAATGGTACCATGTTTTTATTAATGGTGATATCGGCTTTGATAAGGGTGTTTTCGGCGAGTTTGCCCGTGACGCCCTTTGAACGCAAGTCAATGAGCATCATATGATTATCCGTACCGCCGGAAATGACTTTATAGCCTTTCTCGACAAATGCTGCTGCCATTGCTTTTGCATTGGTGATGACTTGTTCGCAGTACGTTTTGAATTCAGGTTGAAGGGCTTCGTAGAAACCGACTGCTTTCGCCGCGATTACATGCTCTAACGGACCACCTTGTGTGCCCGGAAAGACACCACTATTGAGGATACCCGCCATTTTGCGAATATTGCCTTTCTTCGTTTTCAAACCCCAAGGATTTTCAAAATTCTCACCCATCAAAATCAAACCACCACGCGGACCACGAAGCGTTTTGTGCGTAGTGGTCGTAACGATATGACAATGCGGCATCGGGTCATTAAGCAAGCCTTTGGCAATCAAACCCGCAGGATGCGAAATATCGCCCAGAAGCAATGCACCAACTTTATCGGCAATTTCACGGAAACGCTTGTAATCCCAATCGCGCGAGTAAGCAGAAGCACCGCAAATGATAAGTTTTGGTTGCTCGCGCAAGGCGATTTCCTCCACTTTATCCATATCTATCAAACCCGTGTCTTCCTCCACACCATAAAATGTCGGACGAAAAACTTTGCCCGAAAAATTGACCGGCGAACCATGCGAAAGATGCCCTCCATGCGACAAATCAAAGCCCAAAGTCGTATCCCCCGGCTTGAGTACCGCTAAGAAAACCGCCGCATTTGCCTGTGCGCCTGAGTGGGGTTGCACATTCGCGTAAGCAGCTCCAAACAACTCCTTAGCGCGGTCAATGGCGAGTTGTTCGATTTTATCGACGACCTCACAGCCACCGTAGTAGCGTTTGCCCGGATAGCCTTCGGCATATTTATTGGTTGGGCAAGTTCCCATTGTTTTCATTACTTCGTAGCTCGTAAAATTCTCAGAAGCAATGAGTTCGATGCCATTACGTTGGCGTTCGAGTTCTTCGTGGAGCAAGACGTGTAACTGTGTATCTTTTCGCATATCGCTATGATTCTAAATTAGGTTGCAAAGTTAAAGTTCCGATGGGCAAATAGCAAATTCTATGGCAATCGCATGAAAATAATTTCTCCAAAACCTAAAAAATATCCGTCTTGCCGAACTTGTTTCTCCCGTACAGTTGTCGCGAGAATTTTCAAACTGTGTCCAATAAGCCATTTGTGCTTCGAGGTCAGCATTCCCATAGTTGACATGGGCGCGTTGATAAGTCAGATAAATAACTCAAGTTGCGGATAACCGCGAACTTGAGCAAATTCCAAATTCCAAGCACCAAATCCCAATAAAATATCGCGAAAAACACGTTCGAATTGGAATTTGTTTTGGGAACTTTTCAAGTTGCGGAGCAACTTGAATTAAATATACGAAAATATCGACCGAAAGGTAATAATTAAAACTGCTTTTTAAGCATTGAAAATAATGTAATTACTCAGTTGATGCTAACATGATTCAATATGCTTATGCACTACAAAGTCCTTATTTTTAGATTGAAATGAAATGATGATATTTATATATAATGATGAAAAGCGATTTTAGAAATCTTAGAATAGCTATATAAAGTTAAATCATAATGAATCTATTTTGCCGCTAAACTCGTCTTATACAGATAAAACTTGCCTTAAGCCTACCCAAATATTTTTTTGTCGATAATTACCTGATATTTAACTAGTAAAATGTTGTTGCAAAATAACATTTGTTAGATGCAGATGACAGCGAGAATCGCTGTTACTGCTCAACACCCTTCAATTATAATTACAATTTTAAATTATCTGTCATGCTTTTACATGTTACCAAATTGAGAAACTTTACTGTGAGACCGTTTTTGTTGATAGTGTTCTTATTAGCACAAATTCAAATGACCAATGCTCAAGCTGAATTAGGAATTATCCCCATTCCAAAAATTCTTACAGAGGTAGAAAATCATCTCAACCTCACCGCTTCGAGCAATATCGTTTACACTGACCCCGCGCTACAACCTCTGGCAAATATTCTCCAAGAAGACATCACTAAAATTACAGGTCTCACCCTCGCCGTCACCTCAGGTGCAGGCAGTAATGGTGATATTGAACTAAGTATGGATATCAGCCTTCCCGATGAAGGTTACACCCTAAATGTCAATTCAAAAATCGTCATCACAGGAAAAGACTATCGTGCAACTGTATGGGGAACGTCCACCTTACTTCAATCCATGAATGTCGATGGTTCTGTCAAACAAATAACGGTCAGCGATTCACCGGACACAGGCTATCGTGGCTTGATGGTGGACTTAGCAAGGCAGTGGCATCCCGTTCAAAATCTCGAAGATATTATCAACATGTGTCGCTTGTACAAAATCAATTTTTTGCACCTGCACTTGATGGATACCCAATATTATACATTCCCAAGTACGGCTTATCCCTTACTGACGAGTCCCGGCAAAAGCTATACTTTGGCAGAAATGCACGCGCTTGAGGCATACTCACAGGCTCGCGGAGTTACAATTGTACCGGAATTGGAAGTACCCGGTCATGCCACAAGGATGATTCAAACCTATCCCGACCTCTTCGGTTCCGGTACAGGAGGAGCGATTAATATGGCTCGTGCTGACGTGCGGGCAGCCGTTGGAGAACTCGTTGCCGAAATTGCTGATGTTTTCCAAGCTACACCATATATGCACATTGGTTGTGATGAAGTGGATAAATCGGGCATGGGTACACATCCTGATTATGTGAATGCTATCGCACAGCTTGGCGTTGAAAATGTAGATGGCGTGTTCAATTACTTTATCGACGAGATTAGCGGCTATGTTGAAGCCGAAGGCAAAAGAGCATTGGCTTGGGAGGGCTTTAATTCAAGCAGAACAGGCGCGGCAGAAGTCAATAAAAACCTAATCGTTTGCCCATTCGATAATTATGGAGAGGCAGGAAATGAATATGCCGAGCATGGGCACGACATCTTGAATACCTCTTGGTATCCTTTATACCTTATTGGTTCTACCTATGTTCCGGCAGAAAAAATATATGATTGGGAAATTACCGATTTTGGAAGATACGCCTCAGCTTATCCTTTTTCTCATAATAATCCCTATCAATTCACAATGACATATCCCGATAAGATAATCGGTGCCCAAACTTGCTCGTGGGAGCAGAAAGCCGAATGGGAAATTCCCAGTCTGAGAAGTCGTTTGTCACCCATGTCCGAGCGAATTTGGAATATGGATGCCGGAAGAACTTTTGAGGATTATTTAGAGCGGTTTGAGAAATCGGATGATGTACTACAGGCTATCCTCGCTACGGCAGTTCCCGAAGCAATCACCCCTTCAGCGAGTTACGAGATTTTCCCTGATAAAATTTCCGTTCAATGGAGAGCAGAAGAACAATATCCAAGTAATTATACCCTCTACCGAAGCACGAGCAACAACAGTGCTACGGCTACTCCGATTCTAAGCAATACCACACTTACCGCTTACGAAGACACCAATATCACACCGGGACAAACCTATTATTATTGGATAAAAGCACACAATTCCATCGGCACAAGCGTTTTTGGCAATAGTGCAGACGGACGTACAGGAACTGCCACATTAGTCGATATGTATGAGCCATTTGATTATTCCGCCGGTTCGGGTTTGAATGGTTTAAATGGTGATTCGGGCTTTAGTGGTGCGTGGAATATTACCAGCGATGAGGGTACAGTTCAAGTCGTGAGTCAAAGTTTGGATTATCCTAATTTGGTGACTACTGGAAATAGTTTGAGTATAGATATGACAGGTGGTTCTGCGTCTTTTTTGGCAGAAAGGCAATTTTCCGGCAGCTTCAGTCCTGAAGGCTCGGAAGTCTGGACAAGTTTTTTGATAAAAGCCAATAAAGCCGCCAGTGGACATTTTTTCATAAATATTGGAGACGGGCGTGTTGGTAAAAAATGGGGCAATGGCATCTATACGATAGGTACAAATGCACAATTGGAACTTGTTAATGGCGTAACAAACTTAATTGTAGTAAAAATTGAAAGCCTTAACGGGAATGACAACATACATGTCTGGACCAACCCCGTAGTTGATGGCACAGCACCGAGTTTAAATGACCCCAGTCACTATTTTACTGATAGAGAAGATTGGGGAACAAATCCGCGCTTACTGTTAAATACTCAATATCATGGCGAAGGAAGTTATCAGGTAGATGAATTTAGAATGGGTGATTCGTATATTGATGTCTTGCCGCCAAGTGCCAGTTGTCCCAATGGTGGTTATGTTGGTGCGCCATGTGATGATAACGATATTTGTACCATAAATGACGAAATTGACATCAATTGCAACTGCGTAGGCACATATTCGGATGGAGATAATGACGGCGTATGCGATGGCAACGATATATGTCCTGTTGGTGATGATAATATCGACGACAACAATAACGGCACACCTGATGCTTGCGATGTAGGAGTTTGTGCCGAACAAGCACTCGATAATTTCAGTTACACAGCAAATACAGGCATCGACGGTGCAAATGGCGGTTTAGGATTCAGCAATGCTTGGTCAATGCCCAATCCTATGAATGGTTCTATTGAAGTGCTTTCCGGTTCGCTTGACTTCTCTGGGCACAATGGTACTTCTGGCAATAAACTCCGGTTTACCCTTCAAGGTGAAGATGCCTCCAAATGGATTACCAGAGACTTAGCGCAGCCTTTTCAAAATGGAGATGAAGTTTGGGTGACTTGCCTGATAAAACCCATCGTTCGTGCAGATGGCGGTTTTTGGATTCGACCCAATGGCAGACAAGACATCGCCATAGGCAAACGCTGGGGCAGTCAATTGTCTATCGACAATAATAGTTCGCCAACCAATGTACAAGAAAATGTGGTTTCCAAATTAGTGGTCAGATACAAATTAGAAGCCACCCAGACAGTAGCCGATTTATGGGTGAATAGAAACGATAATTTTACAGATGCTAATATAGATGCTACCAAAACAATTGGTGCCATATCTGACATTAACAACATAACAATTTCTATGGAAAGATGGGGCGACGGTGTGATGGAAATTGATGAATTACAGATTGACTGTGTCGCGCCCAATGCAGGATGTCCGAGTGCAGGTGGAGTTTGTGATGATGGTGATGTTTGCACGACTGGTGATGTATATGATGCTAATTGTAATTGTGCAGGAACAATACAAGACGCAGATAATGATGGTGTTTGTGATGCAAATGATGCGTGTCCGAATGTCGATGATGCCCTCATAGGAACGGCATGTGATGATGGTAATGCTTGCACGGCAAACGATGTTTACGACGTAAATTGCACTTGCGTGGGTACGGCAACGCAAGATTTAGACAATGATGGTATTTGTGATGCCAATGATGAATGCCCTAATGATGCTACCAATACCTGCAATGATACTACCGACGATTGCAGCAACTTACTTCCCCAACAACAAAACTTAGTCCTCGGCGAAAGAACCATGCTCATCGTACGAGGCGTTGATCCCGCTACACATACATGGAATGATACCGATGTCGATATGAACACCTTCATGACTGAATTGGATGCTTATGTAAGAAATACATCCTTCAACAGAGCGTGGGTAACTTCCGAAATGACTCCGGTATATGACTTCACCGTTGACCCAAATAATAATGGCTACTGGGCAATGAGCCAAACCCTACGCACCATCGCCATCAATAACGGCTATGATGTAGATAATTATAATGTCGTAGCTTACATTCACCAATCTACCACCGATTTTGGTGGAGCAGGCGCATTGGGTTCCGGCAATGGTTTGAGAGGAACACTTTGGGCAAATAACAACCTCAGTTGGTATTATCCCGGCAACATACACGAAACTTATCACGCTTTCGGAGTCGGTCATGCCAATTGTATTGAAGGAGGTGATGCCATTTATCCCGGTCAACACCGCGAAGGTTCTGACCCTTATCATTTCATGGGCAGTCAAGGAGATGCAGGCTTGGATACAGATATTCCCAACTACATGAAATACTGGTATGGATGGATTAATCCATCAGAGGTTCGATGCGTGCCTACGGTGACCGATACTTGTATTACCCGAAGAATTTATAAATCGTCATTGGTTAGTACATACAATGACCAACATGATTATGCGATTCAACTTAAAGATAACCTTTGGTTGAGCTACGAACCCGATAACTCAAATACAAGAATAGAGGCAAAAGGCGTATTGTTACATTACATTCCCGGACCGGGTTCGGCAATCACCAAATTACTGGATGTCAATCCCGGCTCCATCACTGAATTGCCTGATGGCGTAGGTAGCAATTACCTGAATGTCATTGACTTTTGGGACTCCGCTATGGTCATGGGTGATGTGGTTAATTACGACGGTATCGACATTTCTATGACAGCTACAGGAGGCACAGGTGAAGAAAAATGGGTGGATATTCAATTATGCGATTGTCTCGCAGTATCGGGAGATGATGATAATGATGGCGTATGCAATGATTTGGATGTATGTGCCGGAAATGATGACAATCTCGACATGGATGATGACGATATACCCGATGCTTGCGATGCTTGTCCCGAATCCGCTACCAACGATTCTAATAACGACGGTATCTGTGATAATTTACAATGCTTGAAGCAAGCACGCGAAGATTTCAACTATTCATTAAGCATGGACATCGACTCCGCAAATGGTGGCATGGGATTGATGAATAACTGGGAACAAATCACGCCTGATAATGGAGTCATCGAATTTACTACGGGTTCATTAGCTTATCCTGATATTACTTCTACAGGAGAAAAATTGCATATTAGCATTGATAATGATACCACAAATACCGTTGCCATTCTACGAGAACTTGAAAATCCCTACGCCAATAGAGACGAATTTTGGATGAGCATATTGGTAAAAGGTAATAACATAGGCTCAGGTGGAGCTTGGATAAAACCGGGCAATAATCAAGGCATCGCCATTGGTAAACGATGGGGAACACAATTTGCCATCGACAATAATGGTTCTCCTAAATATATGCAAGCCAATACGACTTATTGGCTCGTCGCTAAATATGAACTAAAGGCTACCGAAACTGTCGCCAAACTATGGGTTGACCCAGACCCCGCAACATTCGACGAAAATAGTCCCGATGCGACTAAGACAGTAGGATACATCAGCGAAATTAACTCCGTTGCCATAGCCATTGAGCGATATGGTTTGGGAGATTATGAATTTGATGAATTACAATTCAGTTGCGACGCACCTTATCCGCTGACCTGCGTAGATGTGGATTTACATGCAATTATAGAAGGGGCTTACGATAGTAATACCAATCAAATGAATAATAGTCTGCATTCAAGAGGATTATTACCCGGACAAACACCTGTCAGCAATCTTGCTACACCTACTCCTGCAGGGCAACCATATAGCGTAACTCCTTGGAATTACATGGGCATCGAAGGTGCAGGTTGGACAGACGCAGATTATAATGGTACAGAGGTAGATTGGGTGCTCGCTTCCTTCCGTACAGGCACGCAGAAAAGTACAGAATTAAGTCAGACAGCCGGGTTACTATATCAAGATGGCAGCATTCTATTTCCCAAACGTTGTCCTGTCGGTGACGTGTCTTCAGATAGTTTATACGTTGTGTTAGAACATCGCAATCATATAGGTGTGATGACACCACAAGGAATACCGATTATTGGTAATGCACTAACCTACGATTTCCGTCTTTCAGATAGCTATCGCGATGTAACGAGCTTCGGACAGAAACAACTTACCTCTGGACAATGGTGTCTATTCGCAGGTGATGGCAACCAATCTGATTTTCCAAGTTATGACATTAATGGCTCAGATAAAGCAGATTGGTCTGACAATAATGGTTTATTCGATTATTATACATCACCGGATTTCAATCTGAATGGTGATGTCAATGGTGCGGATAAATCAATATGGTTTGATAATAACGGTGTTTCATCGCGAGTACCGAAATAAAGATTGACAAGAAATGTTCAGTGACTACGAGGGACTGTGTCTAAAGATGCAGATCACTTATAGTTGCTGAACACTTTTTTGTTATGTCACATTTCTTGTTTTTTATTCATTTTCCTGACTGAATTGGCATAGTTATTTTGATAAATTAAAGCTAATAAGTAGGTAAGTATAAATAATCGACATCATTAGGACAATATATTTTTTCGTTAGACGAAGCTCATTTTGAGGATTATAGCCGAGCTACATGACGAAAAATAGCTGAAGTATAACGGAAAAAGATATGTACTATGCTGTCGATTATTTGTGCTTACCTACTTATTAATTTGTTAGCAGTTAATTTAAAGTTTTTTGTATGAAAAATATTGTGCTGTTTGTTATTTGTGGACTGGTTGCTATTAATGCCAATGCACAATTATACATCAACGAAGTTATTCCCTCAAACGATAACGTATTAGTCGATAATTATGGTGAATACGATGATGTTATTGAAATTTATAATGCAGGAAATGCACCTGTAAATTTGGCAGGTTATTACCTCTCGGATGATACAACTGAACCTTTAAAATGGCAAATTCCAGCTACCGATGCGGCATTGACAACTATCCCCGCAAATGGCTATTTAATTTTCTGGGCAGATAATGAAATAGCACAAGGAGCAAATCACCTCAATTTCAAATTAAGCAGCAGCGGAGAAAGTGTTATCTTAACTGCTCCCGATGAAGTAACAACGGTAGATGCAATAAATTTTCCGCCTGTAATTCTGGATTACGGATACGGACGCCTACCTGATGGTAGCGCGAACCTATCCGAACTCACTCCCGCAACACCCGCCGCAACAAACGATAACAGCCAACCACAAGTCGCAGCACCAACCATCACGCCACCGGACGGCGTATACACAGGCACGCAAATGGTAAGCATCACAGCCGATGCAGGAGCATCGATTTACTATACAACTGATGGAACTATACCAACTACCTCAAGCACCCTTTACACAAGCAATTTTCCGATAGATACCTCGCAGAACGTAAGAGCAATTGCCATAAAAAGCGGTTTTGCCGATAGTAGAATAACCACCAATTCATACATAATCGACCCGACAACCCAATTAGCAATACTAAATTTAACGATTGACCCGACCTACCTATGGGATGACCAAATAGGTATGTACGTAACAGGTGCAAATGGTGTAGCAGGACCTTGTGACGAAATACCCAGAAACTGGAATCAAGATTGGGAATACCCTGCCAATGTTACCCTTTATGAAAAAGACGGCTCGGTGGCATTCAGCGAAGATTGTGGTTTAGCCATTTCAGGCGGATGCAGTCGCAGACGCCCTAAAAAAGCCCTCAACATCTCCTTCAAAAGTGAATATGGTATCAGCAAATTGGAAAATTATAAATTATTTGACACGCAAGAAGAAACAACTTGGGATGGCTTCAAAATACGTCAGGGAGGTTCGGGTTATTGGAGAAGCTATCGACCATTGGACCCGGTACTTCAGCGTCTTACTGAAAATACTTTGGACATTGACCAACAATCATCCCGTCCGGTCGCTGTGTATCTAAATGGGCAATATTGGGGTTTGTACAATATTCGTGATAGAATGAATAGTGGTTATGTAAAAACACATCATCCCAAAGTAGATGACGACAATATCGACCTACTTAAATTTCCACTCGCAGATTCATCGCGACGGTATTGGATATACGAGCAAGTTCGGGAAGGGGACAACATTGCCTATCATCAACTGCACAATTTCATGGAGAATAACGACTTGGCAATTGCCGCCAATTATGACTACGTGAGTACGCAAGTCGAGATCAATTCCTTTCTTGATTATTTCATCACTAATGTTTACTGCAATAACACAGATTGGCCCGGAAATAATCTAAAAACATGGCGCGAACGCACGACCACAGGAAAATGGCGTTGGATGATGTACGACAATGAGAAAATGTTTTCAGATGGTGGCGTTACCAATATTGAAACATTGGACTCTCTTATGAATGCCATCAGTATTGACATACACGAAAACCCCATTGCCAGTATGCCTTTTCGTAGTCTGATGGCAAATCCTGATTTCAAAGCGGAGTTTATCCAACGGACCAATACCTACATTCATACCGTATGGGATACCGTTCGTGTATTGGCGATTCACAATGAAGTGAAAAATGATAACAGACCCGAAATACAAGCAGATCGTGACCGATGGGGCGGTTGGGATTTAGCAACTTGGGACAATAATTTCGATGACATTTATGACTATTTCACCGAACGCCCGGGCTATATGCGGACGATGATAAATAATGTCTTGAACGTTAGTGGAGGGTTTGAACTTACGCTAAATTTTAATGTCTCCACCAATGGAACCGTCGTGATGCACAGCAATTACTTTGAAGTGCCTTACAATCATACAGGAACCTATCACCCTGATGTTCCCATCGAAATTCATGCAATTCCCGACCCCGGTTATCGCTTTGTACGATGGGATGGTATCAACAATCCTGATAATGGTCAATTTGACGCATCGCTATATCGCACCTTCCAACCAAGTAGTGGTTTTAAAACGCTTACACCCATTTTTGAACCTGCATTAGATGTCGTCATTAACGAAATTCATTACCATCCTGATGATTCGATTAATGAAAAAGAATTTATCGAAATTTATAATCCCGATGACAAAGCGCGTGATTTGAGTGGCTATGAATTTTCGGAAGGAATTTGTTTTGAATTTCCCAGAGGAACGACCATTAATCCCGGTGAATACCTCATCGTTGCAGCAGATGCTACGCAGTATTTAGGTAATGGTTATCAGGTTTTTCAATGGGAAAATAGCAAGCTCAATAATGACGGTGAAAAACTCTGGCTCGCTAATCCCGCCGACGTAGTTATCGACAGCGTTCGTTATAATGACGGTATTCCGTGGGCGTTATTGCCTGATGGTTTTGGAGCTTCATTAGAATTAAATTATCCACTTCCTGCGGATAATATCACAGCAGCAGATTGGCACGCTTCCACGCCAAACGGCGGTACACCCGGCGCACAAAACTCCGTGCCATGCAGCACTCCACAAGCAGAAATTGTCATCAATGAAATCAATTATAATTCAGATAATACAACCAATCCCGGCGATTGGGTAGAGTTACACAATCCAAATCCAACGAGCATAGATTTATCCAATTGGCAATTTTTTGATTCGGAAAATACATACACGATTCCATCAGGTACAATGCTTGATGCAGATGAATTTTTGATTCTTGCGGAGGATTGTATCGCGTTTGGGAGTATTTTTCCTCATCTAAATAACGGCATAGATTACATCGGTGATTTAGTATTTAATTTGAGCAATGGCGGTGAGCGCATCAGCTTATTTGACCAAAATAAATGTCTTGTAGATGAATTGACTTTTAATGATGATATGCCGTGGGACACGATTCCCGACGGTAATGGACCGACCCTCTCATTAATCACTCCAAATTCCGATAATTTACTCCCACAATCGTGGGAATCCTCCTCCAACATCAACTCCGCCTACGGTACTCCCGGACGTGCAAATGAGCCTTGTTTGGAGCAACAAATCGCCTTTCCCGACACCATTTATTCCGGCATTGATACGCTTTTAACAGTGGACATTCCTAATGATGATGTAAGCTATAATTGGTTTGTCACCGGAGCTACTTCAACTGATAATAATGCGGATTCCACTATCGTCAATTGGTCAGTTCCCGGTACGTATAATATTCAACTTATTACCAATTATTTTGAGTGTAATAAGGTGTTATTTAAGCAAGTCGTTGTTTTGCCCGGTTGTGTAGATATTCAAATCAACGCCTATCTCGAAGGCGCGTACAATCCTACGCTTGGTGAGATGCACACCAAACTCGTCAGTACAAGAAAACTATTGCCTGGACAAACACCTGCAAGTAATCTTGCTGTTCCCACACCTGCCGGGCAGCCCTATCATACGACTCCGTGGAACTACACAGGCACGGAGGGCGCAGGCTGGACAGATGCCGATCATACGGGTAATGAGACGGACTGGATCTTAGTCTCATTTCGTACTGATATTCAAAAGAATACAGAAATCGGGATGACCGCAGGTTTGCTGA
>JAHDEO010000082.1 GCA_020628725.1 Saprospiraceae bacterium | reverse complement strand
AATGAGGATGTTTGGGTAGTAGGTGTCAAAATTAATGAAAACGGTAGTTCCATGCTCGCACTAAAAAAAGGCAATACAAGCGATAAGTGGATTGATATTGAATTTGAAGAAATGGAAAGTGAAGAGGAATTTGCTCAAGTCTTGAAGAAGATAGATTTCTGACTTGGTTGTTAATAAAAAAACACCGCAAACCAAACGGTATGCGGTGTCGTATTCCATTGATAACAAATGAATTAGCGCATTCAAAATTAACTCATTCAAAATTCAAAATTAGTCAACTAATAACTGCGTAACTGCGGCAGCATTTTGTGCCCATGCAGTGTCATATACTTCGTCTGCTTCGTCGAAATCGGTGATGATTTCAAGACCTTGTGCAGCGGCTTTGATTTCCAGCAAATGACCGATGTTGAGCTTACTGTCTAATTTTGACAATAAAGTTTTGACACCTTTCACGTCCAGATTTTGCACCACTTGACCACCGAAACTCATCTCCAACCAAACAATCTCACGCGCCTCCACATCCAAGACTCCAAAGACCAAACCTTTGCTCAAAGTCTGCGTCACGCGAACTTGGTGTTGTACGCAGGAAGGGTCGTAAGCGACACCCGTTTTTTCGGAAATTTTCATTGGGTGTGCGCTATTCATCCAACCCACCACGAGGTTGGGCGAGATGCTACCGCGAGAGTAGGCATTGCACGTAAAGCTGACATACTTCGCACCTGCGGCTTCGAGTTGCGGCACATTGAGTTCGATATACTCGGCAGTACCGACCATGTGTGGAATATTGATAATATCGCCACTGTGCTTGCAGCCCGTCGCCACCAATCGAGAGTAAGAGCAGCGCGCCGTCTTATTTTCATAAGCCACCATGCAACTCAAATCCATATCAAGGTGCTGTGCTTTCAAGCCTTTACCCCATTGCATAAACAGTCGCACCTTATCTCCCTCAATCGGAAATCGCGTACCCATCAATGCTGATGGCAAATCCTGAACAGACTCGCTACGGTCGCCAATCGCTACGGGGATTTTGTACAATTGTTCGTCGATAAAGATGCTTTGGTGTTCGTTTTCGATATTGGCAAAACGCTTTTCCATCGCCAAGAGACACAAGTCCTGCACCGCATCTTTCATGTATTTCAACTGCTCATCATCGTACAATTCCAACAGTCGATTTGGCGCGATACGCTTGTTCGTTCCGCCCAATGGTTTGACGCTGCGTTTCATGCTTTTGTCAAAGTAATTTTCGGCGTACATACTCAAGGTGAAGACCAATCGAGCAGGTACTTTGTCGATGACTTTTCCGAAAGCTGCGGTCGTATCATCCGCCCCAAACCACAACATATTCGCAAATAAAGAGCGAGCAAACAAACCCGGACGCTCTTGCAACATCGCAAAAGTTTTACCCGAATCGTAACGCAAGCGATAGTGGTTTACGCGACCTTGAAAGACGGTGTATTTTTCATTATAAAACACATCCAACAGCTTCGCTAATTTCTCAAAACCTTGACGTTTGCTATATTCTGCCAATCGCAATGCACGGATAAAACGTACCCACATACCGCGTTTTGGGTGCATGATTTCGCAACATTTTTGGATGCTCAAGTCCAAGTCATTCAACCATTTAGCAACCATACGACAATCTTTTCGACTGTATTTCAGCTTCAATTTTTCTTTTGCCGTAATGCTACGCGCTCCGCCGCTTGGAGCTACCACATATCCAATATGTCTATCGTTTTTCCCGGTACGCTCTACGATTGTTTTTGGCTCAATTAACTGAAGAAAACCCGTTTTTTTGTACCATAAATAACGCAAAATATCATTTGGTGAATTGAAAAACGTTTGCGCTTCGTCGGCTTTTTCTTTCTCAATCAAAGCATCAATAACGACCATCGCGGTTTCCTTCATGCTAATTTCGACCTCCGGCACAGGAAATTCATCCAACAGCATTTTCAAGCTGTCGATTTGTGTCGCATCCAATGCCGTTTTGGAAGTCAGTAAGGAAGTCAAATAAGCCTGTGCATCTTCGAGTGTCCACAAATCCAAGACTTTGAGCTTGCTGCCCTGACCATAATGCTCAATCTCACCAAATTCAAAGGGCGTTCCGCAAAACGGACAACCATTATAACGTTCCAAAGGAAAGGTATTATCGGGAATCAAGTGACCACATTGCAGACGCGTACCGCGCTTGCTACCTGTGATGTTGTGAAACCAAGTCGCGAGGTGGTCTATGATAGACTCACCCGTAGGCGTATCCCAACCTTTGACCAATGGTGTCCAGTTTTTATTGATGCCCGTTACTATTTGAAGTGTATTATAAATCTTCAAATGCACGCTTGGCGGATTGCTGTCCAGCGCGTGCAGCAGCGGCTCGGAAAAAGTGAAACCGAGTTTCTTCACATTCGCCAGCAAAGCCATTGTTGGTTGAGACAGTTCTTTGCGCTCGCGCACCTGACCGCCATCTACCAAAATCGCTTTTTGTCGAATGCTGACTTTGAGTAATTTGCTCATTTTCTTGTGTTTAATTGTCCGCAGCTTTCAGTCCGCAGTCCGCCGTTTTAACGTGAAGCCATCTCGCGTATTAGCGGTGGACTGCGGACTGAAAGACTGTGGACAGTATTAAATCAGATAATTTTACTGCTGAGATTCATTAAAAGTGAATTGCCTAACGGCAACGAAGTAAGCAGTAATTGACCTGATAGCTCTTTAAAAAATCAGGTAATTTTGTTGCTGGTGATTAATCCCAAATTAATTGCCCATAAAGGCGGAAGTAAGCAACAATTGACCTGACCAAGATTTTAGATAATCGGATAATTTTGCGGCTATTTTACCAGATTCGAACTTAAATTGGAGTAAGTCGTAGTTGACCCTGATTATCTTTTTTTTGCGGGTTACGAGTTACGGGTTGCGAGTTGTTTCACGAAAAAACTAACTCGTAACTCGCAACCCGTAACTCGCGTAGCGGACCGGGTGGGATTCGAACCCACGACCTGGGCGTTATGAGCGCGAGGAGTAAGTTGGCATTGACGCTTGCAGGCATCATTCAAAAATAGGGATATTTGAATGATGCGCCACAGATAATTCACCAACTAAACCTGCTCTACCAACTGAGCTACCGGTCCGTGAAATCGATAATCGTAAAAGTATTAAGTGGTGGTTTTTTCGGGTAACCGTAGAAGTAACTTTTACTTGACCGATTGTATTTTTGATTCGAGTTGCGGGTTACGGGGTGCGAGTTGTTTCACGAAGAAAACTAACCCGTAACTCGTAGCCCGCATATTAAAGAACTTTCGTTTGACAATGCAAAGATGAGTATGTAGTACGCAGTGTTTTTGCGTAGTTGATTTTTTTTGAAAATTATTTTGAAAAAAGTTACAGAGAGGTAAACGCAGGAGGTGGGGTGGAAAGTTCCTTTCGATAGAAAATGAACTATAATTTTTCTAAAGTTGGGTTGATTGACCTGACTACCAAATACTTAGGGATGATGACAAAATAAATTTACATTCTTGACTGCTTCTTTTGCGCTTATTTTTCACTTTGAAATCAATCATTTATCCCGATAAACTCATGTTTTCAAAGCAAAAACTAAACACAAAACTATCTACTCAAGAATGTAAATTTATTCTCTCATCATTCCTTAACCGCTTAATGTTAAAAATATAATGAGGTTTTAATAAATTCAAAAAAACACTCTATATTTATACCACATTAAAAATAACTTGTTTTAAAACAAAACTCATGTTCACATTTAAAAGAAATGTTTGTCTATTCGCAATTGCTTTATTAAGCTACACTATTCAAGCACAAACACCCTGTTCGGGCGGCTCGGCTGCCGGTTATCCTTGTAATGGTATTGATTTGATGTCGTTTACATCGCTCTCTGTGATGGGGGCTTCTGCCGCCAACGATATCTGGGGCTGGACGAGTCCCAACACAGGAAATGAATACGTCTTACTCGGATTGGATAACGGAACCGCCTTTTTCAATATCACCAATGCTGCAAACCCCACGTATCTTGGAAAATTGCCTACGTATACCGTTAATAGTAGTTGGCGCGACATAAAGGTATTCAACAACCATGCTTTTATTGTCAGCGAAGCTTCCGGGCACGGAATGCAGATTTTTAATCTCTTGCAACTTGATGGTCAGACCTCTGCACAAACTTGGTCGAATACCGCATATTTCGACGGGTCTAGGGTCGGTGTTACTTTTGGAAGTGCTCACAATATTGTGATAAACGAGGAGTCGGGCTATGCTTACATCGTTGGTGCGGGACAGTGTAGCGGTGGTCTCTACGCAATTGATATTAACAACCCGGTGAATCCGGATTTTGTAGGATGTTTTAGCAATGACGGCTATACACATGATGCTCAATGTATTAATTACATCGGACCTGACCCACAGCATCAAGGCAAAGAGATTTGCCTCAACTCCAATGAAAATACACTCACGATTGTCGATGTATCAGATAAAAGTGATATGACACAGCTTTCAATTACAGGTTACAGCGGCTCAAGTTATACACATCAAGGTTGGATTACGGAAGACCATGAATATTATTTGATGAATGATGAACTGGACGAATCTAGTTTCGGGCATAATACGCGTACCTATATTTGGGATGTGCGTGACCTCGACAATCCTGTATTTTTGGGCTACTATGAAGCCAATGTTGGTGCTATTGACCATAATTTATATATCAGAGGTAATTTGGCTTATTGTTCTAATTATCGTTCGGGCTTGCGCGTATTGGATATTACGAATATCGCCTCAGGGAATTTGACAGAACATGCTTATTTCGACACTTACCCTTCGAGCAACAGCGCGAGTTTTTCGGGTACGTGGAGCAATTATCCGTATTTCGCAAGTGGTGTCATTGCGGTGAGTGGTATTGATGAGGGCTTATTTTTGCTAAAACTAACAGCTCCAACCTGCGATGATGGTATCCAAAATGGTGATGAGGAAGACGTTGACTGCGGTGGTTCTTGCCCCGCCTGCCCGCCCGACCCAACTTGTGATGATGGTATTCAAAATGGCGATGAAGAAGGCATTGATTGTGGCGGTTCATCTTGTGTGGCATGTCCTTGTAATGACATCGAAATCACCGTTACGATTAATTTCGACAATTACCCTGAGGAAACCAGTTGGTCTATCACCGATGCCAATAGTGCCACGGTAGATTCGGGTGGTCTTTATGTCGGTCAGCCTGACGGCTCAACGGTCACAGAAGAGGTCTGCCTTACGGAGGGCTGTTATGTTTTCACGATTAATGATGCTTTTGGAGATGGTATTTGTTGTAATTATGGTAACGGCTCTTACAGTGTCGCCGATGCAAATGGGAATATTTTAGCTTCAGGTGCTGAGTTTATCTCTTCAGAATCTACACAGTTCTGTGTAAGCAGTTCACCGGCATGGCAAACATGCGACCCGATTATTGATTTGGGGGCAACAACGCTCTCAACAGATACGATACATGCACAAAACGAACTTATCAGCACAGGCACTGTTCCCGCTCAGACGAATGTTTCATTGAAAGCAGGACAAACGATTGAACTTGGGAAAGGCTTCAATGCAGATGCTAATGCAAATACCGAAATTATTATTGAAGATTGTGTGCCGGATTGATGGTAGGAATAAAAGATAATCAAAAGAGAGGGTTCGTTTTGAATCTTCTTTTTTGATTTTGAAGTTTACTTTTTGCAGGGACATTCTTCACACAAATCAACTTCCAGAGCTTCAAGAATTGTCTCAGTTGGAAATCCACATGAAGGAATTCCTTCTTTTTTCATGAAATCCACTAATGCTGCTTTGGTCGCTGTGTCTAAAACGCTACTATTATCGGGGATTTCATAACCTTTTTGTCGTAGTTTATCTTTGACTTTTCTTACCAGACTATAGTGGTAAGTTCCTGCAATGTTTTTCTGCAAAATTGGTACGCTTGTTATTCTAATTGACAGCGAGTCGTGGCTAAATTCAAGTGGACTATCTGATACAATATACTCAAGGCTTTTGTGAGTATATGCTTTGCTTTTAACGACAATTGAATCATTAAAAACTGCCAACGTATCTATTGCTAATGGCAATTCGACAAAGCAAATTCCACGAAAATTTGGATCGGAGACATAGCACTCACACTCATCATAGCGTCTTTTAACAAGTTTTTTGAATGTGTATCTATCTCCAATCGCAATCGTATCAATTTTCTCCTCAATATCCGTTTCTACAATACGTAAATACTGATAGGTTTCACTTGAATCATCTTTCTCTTCGTTGCATAATACATAACAATTCCCAAGCATAGAATCAAGCACAGCAATTTCATTAATACGCAAATTTTGTGCGTGAATAATTCCCGAAAAAAGAAGAATGAATAGAATGTACAAGTTTCTCATTTGAGATATTTGTTAGAAAAACAATCAAACAATTCAACAGTCAAACAATCATTTAATAACCTCCATCAACACGCCCAAAATCTCCTTAGCCGCCACCGCAATCACCGTCCCCGGACCAAATACCCCAACCACGCCCGCATCATACAAAAACTGATAATCTTGCTGCGGCACCACGCCACCCACCACAACCATAATATCCTCACGACCAATCGCTTTCAAGGCTTCAATCGTCTGTGGAACGAGCGTCTTATGCCCTGCGGCAAGCGAAGAAATACCAAGTATGTGTACGTCATTTTCCGCAGCTTGACGAGCAGCTTCGGCGGGTGTTTGGAAGAGTGGTCCGATGTCTACATCAAAACCTAAATCAGCAAAACTCGTAGCGATGACCTTCGCGCCCCTGTCGTGACCATCCTGCCCCAATTTCGCCACCATAATACGCGGACGGCGACCTTCCAATTCGGCAAATTTATCTGCCAAATCCTGTGCTTGTTTAAAATTATCGTCCATTTTTATTTCGTTGGAATACACACCCGACACCGAGCGCGTAGTAGCCTGAAAACGTCCGAAAGCCACCTCCATTGCATCTGAAATCTCGCCCAGAGTCGCACGAAGTCGCGCTGCGTCCACTGCGAGAGCGAGTAGATTTCCTTTGCCCGTTTTGGCAGCTTCGGTGAGGGCTGCGAGGGATTTTTCGACGGCTTCATTGTCGCGTGTGGCACGTATTTTTCGGAGCGATTCGACTTGCCCTTCGCGTACTGCGGTATTGTCAACTTCGAGAATATCAATTGGTTCTTCATCTTTTGGCGGGAAAATATTGACGCCGATAATTTGGTCTTGACCACTATCAATACGGGCTTGTTTTCGTGCTGCGGCTTCTTCGATGCGTAGCTTGGGCAATCCTTCTTCAATTGCTTTCGTCATGCCGCCAAGTTCCTCGACTTCCTCTATCAATTCCCAAGCGCGATGTGCCAAATCATGCGTCAGCGACTCCACATAATACGAACCCGCCCACGGATCCACTGCCTTCGTTATATTTGTTTTTTCTTGTAAATAAATCTGCGTATCCCGCGCAATTTTCGCCGAAAAATCAGTCGGTAAAGCAATTGCCTCATCCAGCGAATTGGTGTGTAGCGACTGCGTATGTCCCAAGACGGCAGCCATTGCTTCTACGCAAGTTCGGGCGATATTATTAAACGGGTCTTGCTCAGTCAGACTCCAACCCGATGTCTGCGAATGTGTACGTAGCGCGAGCGATTTAGGATTTTGCGGGTCAAATTGCTGCACAATTTTCGCCCACAATAAACGCCCTGCCCGCAACTTCGCAATTTCCATAAAATGATTCATCCCAATCCCCCAAAAGAAAGACAAACGCGGTGCAAAATCATCAATCGCCAAGCCCGCCTTTAAGCCTGCACGGATGTATTCCAAACCATTCGCCAGCGTATATGCCAACTCAATATCCGCCGTACCACCTGCTTCTTGAATATGATAACCGCTAATACTAATTGAATTAAAACGCGGCATATTCGCGGCAGTATATTCAAAAATATCACCGATAATTCGCATCGAAGGCGCAGGCGGATAGATGTAGGTATTTCGCACCATAAACTCCTTCAAAATGTCATTCTGAATCGTACCTTTCAAGGCTTCGGGCTTTACACCTTGTTCCTCTGCCGCTACGATATAAAACGCCATAATGGGAATTACCGCACCATTCATCGTCATCGACACCGACATTTTATCCAACGGAATCTGGTCGAACAAAACCTTCATATCTTCCACAGTATCAATGGCTACACCTGCTTTGCCCACATCGCCTACTACACGCTCATGGTCAGAATCGTAGCCGCGATGTGTAGCCAAATCAAAAGCCACGGACAAGCCTTTTTGTCCTGCCGCGAGATTTCTACGGTAAAAAGCATTGCTTTCCTGCGCTGTCGAAAATCCGGCATATTGGCGTATCGTCCACGGGCGTATCGCGTACATGGTAGAATACGGACCACGTAGGTAAGGGGGGAGTCCTGCCGCAAAATTTAGGTGAGACATGCCTTCCACATCATTTTTTGTGTAGTGAGATTTTACGGGAATTTGCTCCGGTGTGGAATGGGTGTTTATCTCATCATTTGAATGAGAAGAAGATGTGCTGAAATCGGGTTGTATCTTGGTGAAATCAGGTCGTGTCATGGTGTAAAGATAATGAAAGTAGCACAGTCTGTAGACTGTGATTTATTTTTTGCTGCGCAAAAAATGGGTGCGGTCTACAGACCGAGCTACTTTATACACTGTCATTTGTGGGAACGTATCGCGAAAAATCAAATCCTCGCTCTTAAATATGCTTTCTTCTAAATCAGGATTTTCCCACAAAATAAAATAATCAATATCGTTGTCGTAAGCCTCTTGTAAGCCCGCTCGTTGCAGGCGTTTTGTACGTATTTGCCCCCAAAATTGATAGCGCAATTTATACATCAAATAGACCGCCGCATCGGTGTGGTGGTATGCACCCCATGTGTCGTTGGTAGCAACTCGTTTGCCTTGCAAGACTTGTAATTTAGGTAGATTTTGATGGAGGTTTTTGTAAAATGATTGTTTAAAGGTTTGTGTTTGAATCATTTCGATGGAGTCATAGATGAGTAGTGCGGAGGCGAGTATGATGATTAGTGTGAATATTTTTTTGTTGAATTTGGTGGTAAGCGCCGTCCTCCCCCCAGCCCCCTCCGAAGGGGGAGATACAGACGTAAGAAGTTTTTCGCGCAGCGAAAAATCTCCCCCTCTAGAGGGGGCTGGGGGGAGGACTACGTTTGCTCGAAAAAGTATTTTTCCAATAAAAAACAAAACAATTAATCCAATAAAATTATCCAACCAAAAATACCTTTCGCGTACCAAGATCAAGAAATACCCACTCGTAAATACGAATGCAGTAAAGACCATTAGCCCGATAAATAACCATTCATCTTGCGTTAGTTTTATTTTCCGGTAAAAAAATAATAAGCCGCTGATTATCAAAAAAATAATAAGATGTCGTGCATAGTCAAAATAACAAAATCGAATGATATTAGACCACAAGAATTTTACGTAGTGCATTCTATCCGAATGACTTGCCAATGGATTCCATTTTTTCACAAATTGTGCGGGTTCTTCGTATGCCCACAAGTCTGTGAATGTCGTTTTCGGGTCAATGAGTTCGTTTTTGGTGAGTTGGTTGTGATTACGATGAGGGCTGATGAGGGCAAAATTGTAGGTGCCTGATGTGCCGATGCTGAATCCATCGAATTTGGAACTGAGTGCGAAAATGTATGGACTTGAAATCAAGGCAAATACGAAGAGGCCGATTATAGTTTGCTTCGCAAAAATCACAAAAGCGGTGGGTTTAAACCCACCGCTTTTGTGATTTTTATACTTGGTGATTAAAATCGCCAGTACGTTTATCCCAATAAAATGTACGACGAAAAAGGGTAGGGCATACGCCTTTGCCCAGTAAGCAAGTCCGGCGATGAGTCCACATTTCCAACCGTAGTTCAAGCGAGTCATTTGAGGGCTTGAAAATATCTGAAGACTCTGAAGCAGTATTTTAAGATACCATAATAATAAAGTGGTGAGGAGTAAATCAGGCGTTAATTCGAGTGTCATTGAAAGGATGAAGGGAAGTATGATTCCTCCCCCCAGCCCCCTCCAGAGGGGGAGACTACTTTGTGTTTCACGTTTACTTCTCCCCCTTTGGCGGGGGGCGGGGGGAGGAAGAATGTTATCAATTATCTGCAAAAACAAAGTCAGCGTAAATAGCCCAATGAGTGCATTAACGATTTTGAAAGCTAAAATTCCATCCACACCCATTGCCGTCAGTGGCGCGATTAATATCGAAACCCCAACACTCCAATGTCCGCTAACTGCTTCATAATAATTGCCTTGAATGAGTTGTTCTGTGATTAAAAGGTAGTTGAAAGTGTCAGGTGTGGTAATCGTAAAGCGGGTGAATGCGATAAACGGTATACTAATAATAACGTATATAAATTGGCAAAAAAGTATTATATGATGTATGGAATTTTTTTTCATAAAAACGACTCAAAATTACTCGCTTTTATGATTTTTTTACGAAATTCACCGCTGAAAATACAAACAAGTGACTAAAACCATACCCTATTGCCCATGAAATCCATACTCAAAAAATCTACCTATCAGATTTTTGATGACATGTTTTCTTTGCTCTATCCTCGTGTGTGTCTCGCCTGTGGTAAGAACATTCGCGCACACGAGGAGGCGATTTGTTTGACCTGTCAATTCAAGATGCCCAAGACCAATTTTCACGAAGACCGTGAAAATCCATTTACCGAACGCTTTTGGGGACGTGTAAAACTCAATTGCGGTTCGGCATTTTTTTATTTCGGAAAGGGCGGTAAAGTCCAACAACTCATCCACAACTTAAAATATAATAACAAACCTGAGATTGGTGTACGGGTGGGGAATCTATACGGAAAAGTGTTGGGTAAGTCCCTGTTTTTCAGACAAGCAGATATGATAGTACCCGTGCCCTTGCATCCACTTAAAAAGCGAATGCGCGGGTATAATCAAAGTGCAGTGTTTGCACAAGGCTTGTCGGAAAGTATGGATATTCCTTGGGTGGAAGCCCTTCGCCGTATCGAAATGACCGAAACACAAACCAAAAAAGACCGCATCGCCAGATTTAATAATGTAAAAGATGCTTTTGAAATCGCTAACCCTAATTTTTTGGAAGGCAAACATATCTTACTCGTAGATGATGTGATTACGACAGGTGCAACGATAGAAGCTTGCGCTCACAAAATCTTGGAAATTCCGGGTACAAAGGTGAGTGTAGTGACGATTGCTTTTGCAAGGCAGTAAAATTGTCCACGGTCAACGGACGACAGTCCACTGTCCTTGTACATTATATTGCGTGTTAATGCGGTGGACTATGGACTGTCGTCTGCGGACATATTTTAATCAATCATTTCAAATCGCGTATAAGCCTTCAAAGCCTCCGGTATACGAATACCCTCCGCCGTTTGATGATTTTCCAACAAACAAGCTACGATACGCGCAAGTGCAAGCGCACTACCATTGAGCGTGTGTGCGAGTTGCATTTTGCCATCGCTATTGCGGAAACGGAGTTTTAGGCGATTTGATTGAAAAGTCTCAAAATTAGATACAGAGCTGACTTCCAACCACTTTTGCTGTGCAGCAGAGTAAACCTCAAAATCATAGGTCAAGGCAGAAGCAAAACCCAAATCACCACCGCAAAGTGTCAAAATACGATACGGTAATTCCAATTTATTCAACAAACCCTCCACATGCGCGAGCATTTCGTGCAGGCTATCATAAGACTTATCGGGATGCGCGATTTGCACGATTTCTACTTTGTCAAATTGATGGACGCGATTCAAGCCACGTACATCTTTTCCATAAGACCCAACTTCGCGGCGAAAACAAGGCGTATGCCCACACATACGAATTGGAAAATCTGCTTCATTCACAATTTCATCGCGATAAATATTCGTGACGGGTACTTCTGCGGTAGGGATAAGGTAAAAATCATCCACAAAAGCGCCGTCATCTCCTTTTGGTTGACGGGTGTGATACATTTGCCCTTCTTTATCAGGGAGTTGTCCTGTGCCGAAGGCAGATTTTTCATTAACGAGATGTGGCGGCATCACTTCCAGATAACCTGCTTGAGAGGCTTCGTAAAGGAAGAAATTAATCAGAGCACGCTTGAGTTGTGCGCCTTTGCCTTTGAATAGCGGGAAGCCTGCACCCGTAATTTTTACACCTGTTTCAAAGTCGATGATGTCGTATTTTTTTGCCAATTCCCAGTGAGGTAAATTAGCGTTGGCATCGAGTTCGGGTAGGGCTTGGTAGCCGAGTTTGAAGACTTCGTTGTCTTCGTCTGTTTGTCCGGCGGGGACACTTTCGTGCGGTACATTCGGAATGGCATAAAGGGCTTCATTGAGTGCATTTTTGGTATTATCCATTGTCGTTTGCAAGCCCTTAATAGTTTCCTTATTCGCAGCTACTTTTTGTTGAATCTCTGTAGCCTCGTCGCGTTTTCCCTGCTTAAATAATGCCCCGATTTCTTTGGACGCCTTATTGTTTTCCGCGAGGAGTTGGTCGAGTTGACTTTGCGTGGCTTTGCGGGTATCGTCGAGGCTGATGGCTTCGTCGATTTTGTCCATTTGCCCGAATCCGCGCTTTGTAAGGCGTTCTTTTACAAGAGCAGTGTTTTCTCTGATGTAGCTAACTGTTAACATGTTGTTCGAGTTGCGGGTTGCGGGTTGCGGGTTGCGGGTTTTTGAGGTGAAGGTTTTCGAGTTATGAATTATTCTAAAAATAACTCGTACCCCGTAACCCGTAACTCGCAACCCGCAACTCGTAACCCGCAAAACTTGATTAAAATAAAAATAAGTCGTATCTTACCGATAAATAAAGCATACGCTTTCACAAAAAGAATAGTTCATTATCAATTCTTTTCATTGAATTACTTATTGTACAGAAAAACGTTTTTGCTTTGAAAAATTAATAAAACCCTTGTACAATCGCACAATTCAATAATCATACAATCTAATTTTTATTAATTTTTTGCAAAGATAGTATTTGAATTATAAAATTTAAATGTAACTTTGCCGTTGGATATGAAAATATCCTACTTAAAGCTCTCTGTTATAGATACGATGGATTAAATTGTATCATAGAACCTCATGATTTTCGGACTATTTCCCATTAATTATAACTTAAATTTTATTCTATATAAGAATTTTAAAACTTTTACCGATAAAGTTCGTATAATTTGTCGGCAACACGCTTGAAAGCGTGGTACAATATATTTGTTATTCCTCGCTAAGTTCAAGTATGAGTTCAGGTTGAATTTACATGAAATCTAAAACCGTCTTCCACGCTATAGAAATATCAATTTAACTTAAAACTCGTCTGTAACTTACTCAAGTTCATTTCGACATTCCAATGTCAAATTCCCGTTCCACGAGACATCATTTGCGATTTGAATTTTCAAATAAACTAACTATTCGTTTGTTATGGTGATAATCTACTATCATCAAAGAGGCTGTTAAATATTTACTTATTAAAATACAAATTAAATTATAAAATAAATTTTAGAAAAAATAATATCTCATATTTTGCGTTCTGTGTTTTTATTCACTGTTGAGCCAACTCATCATAATTAATTAATAGACGATTTGGAAGCGAGAAAAACACCAAAAGCACCTAATACATTAAAAAGTCAAGTGGCTTCATTTATTAATGTACTTAAAATCTCTCCTTTTAATTTGGCACGAATAAGGCATCGGTAACGAAAAGTTTGAGAAAAATAAAATTCATAACATGTACGATATTCTTCAATTAAATGAAATGCTTGTACCGGAACTGCGCGAAATTGCGGAGAATCTGGAGATAAAATCATACAAGAAATTGACGAAGCAAAACCTGATATACGAAATTCTTGAACGTCAGGCGATTACAGGCGGAATTGCAACGAAGTCGAAGCCTGAAAATGGTGAGGCGGAAGCCGAAAAACCACGCAGAAAGCGTAAGCGTAAAGTGGTGCCGGAAGATGAAAAGCCTGCCGAAAAACAAAAAGAGCCTGAACCAAAAGCAGAAGAACCGAAAAAAGAAATGAAAAAGGAAAAGCCCGCAAGCAGATCTAATGGCGAGAGCAAGAAGTATTCGTCAGATAAACCGGAAAAATCCGAGAAGTCTGATAAGTACGAGAAGCCTGAAAAATACGAGAAGCGAGACAGAAAAAGTGATAAGGATTACAAAAGAGGTTATAAAGATAAAGACCGTAGAAGTGGGGAAGATGGAGATGACAAAGTGGTCTTCAATATTGATTTTGATGGTGTAATCGAGGGTGACGGCGTATTGGAAATGATGCCTGATGGTTACGGTTTCTTGCGCTCGGCAGATTACAACTACTTGACTTCGCCGGATGATATTTACGTATCGCCTTCGCAGATTAAGTTATTCGGATTGCGAACGGGAGATACCGTTCAGGGCGCGATTCGTCCGCCAAAAGAAGGGGAGAAATACTTCGCCTTGCTCAAAGTTGCTTTCATCAACGGACGCGCACCGCAAGAGGCGCGTGACCGCGTACCGTTTGATTATTTGACGCCACTCTTCCCGGAAGAAAGGCTCAATTTGTCTAAAGGTTCGGACTTACATTCAACGCGATTGATTGATATGTTTGCGCCGATTGGTAAGGGACAACGTGGACTTATCGTAGCACAGCCGAAAACAGGTAAAACCTTCTTACTCAAAGATATAGCAAACTCTATTGCACGTAATCACCCTGAGTGTTACATGCTTATCTTACTCGTAGATGAACGCCCGGAGGAGGTGACAGATATGCAACGCAGCGTAAATGCAGAGGTGGTTTCTTCGACTTTCGATGAGCCGGCAGAACGCCACGTTCGTGTATCGAATGTTGTCTTGGAGAAAGCAAAGCGTCTTGTAGAATGTGGTCACGATGTTATCATCCTGTTAGATTCTATCACACGTCTTGCACGGGCGCACAATACGGTGGCACCTGCGAGTGGTAAGGTACTTTCGGGTGGTGTCGAAGCGAATGCACTTCACAAACCCAAGCAGTTCTTCGGTGCTGCGCGTAATATCGAAAATGGTGGTTCGCTCACTATCATCGCTACGGCTCTTACGGAGACGGGGTCTAAGATGGATAATGTCATCTTCGAGGAATTCAAGGGTACAGGTAATATGGAGCTTCAATTGGAGCGTACGCTTGCCAATAAACGCCTCTATCCGGCTATCGACCTTACGAAGTCGAGTACACGTCGGGAAGATTTGCTCTTGGATAAAGACACGATTTCGCGCATGTGGATTATCCGTAACCAACTTGCGGATATGAATCCGGAAGAAGCCATGCGCTTTATGAAAAATAACATGAAAGGTACACGAAATAATGATGAGTTTTTACTCTCTATGAATGGGTAATAATGATGAATTTTGAATGAGTGAATTTTGAATACTCTAATTCATCTTATCATTTTTTGTGTTAAAATATTTTTGAAAAGGTCGCGCAGTTTGTGCGACCTTTTCTGTTTTCCTGTTCAAGGTGGTATATGAAGTCTTTTCTATTTTATACCATTTTAAACAACCAATGTCGTATAAAAGCGAACATCTTTTGTCGATTTTCTTCGTTGAAAATACTCGCCGTAGCATAGGCTATGCCTGCGTTTTTCGCCTCGACTATCCACAAAACCTGCCCACTTTTATTTACGACATTGATTATTTAAAATGGTATTAGTTGACGATTACTTCGTTAGAGAACATCCAATGTAGTTATCCCGAAAGCTTTCGGATGCTGAATAACCTCGCCTTGTACTCGAAAAAATTTCACTCGAAGCAACATATCATAATTAGCTTGACTTACTACTAAGCAAGCACTTACGATTTCCAGAATTGCCACCACTTTCTTTCTGTATCCTCTTGATTTGATACATTATTCTTTTTCATGGATTGAAACCAAGGCTCTGTTAGTTTTACTGAATTAATTACATATTCTGCCACTTGATCAGGAGGTCCTTGCGAAAGCTCTCCGTAAATCATTTCAAAACCTGTGTCGAGTCCATCTCCGTTAAACAATATTTTCAAATTACATTGACGACCTTTCTTTTCAGGATGGTCATAACTTTTTCCACAAAACTCAAAAAGTTCATCTGAAGTTTTTTCCATTAATTCTGCAAAAAGGGGCTCTTTGGTGATGCCTATATACAAATCATTATCTTTACAATCGGCACGACCATTCCCTTTCCGATTAATCGACCCATCTTTTCCAAGAACAATAAATAAGACTTTATTTTTTCCGACTTTCAAGTCTATCAACGTATTATTGATTTTTTCTTTCATGTGCTTAAAGTTTAGTTGTTTTTAATAGTAAAATTTGATAATAATTTCAATTCGGTTCTGACAAAACTATGTCTGTAAGTATCTGTTTTTCCGTGTTTTTCAAATAGCCCCCGGACTATCACGGCTATCCAGTGAAATATGCAGGTGGTCGCCCGTACCTCCGTGCCGCAAAGTATTCAAGCCCATACATTTAAAATACCAGATGAGCAGTGTATTTCGCAGTTCACTGCGACCATTGGTGCGAATATCTACTGCGTGTACATAGCCGCTGCTTTGTTTGTAATGTAGTGAGCGTTTTTTGGTCTTCAAACCCATTTTTTTATAGTCTTCTGGCAGGCGTTTGGCGTCTGTGATAATCAGGTCGCGGTCGATAAATAGTATGGTGCTGATACTGAGTCGGACTATCGGATGCAGATTGGTAAATTCACTACGCACTTCGGCAGATTTCGCATTGGTATTGGAGAGGAAAAACAAGCCATATATACTATACCCAAGCACGAGTAGCAAGGCAATCATAGAACGTCGTTTCAGTACATTTCCACTACCGATTCTCCCTGTCATCCGCCCGTACATGAAGGTCAGATAAATGAATAATAATACGGTGGTAATCGCCCCGCTTGCTATCAGCGATGCACTTGGTATCAAGGTATATTCGCTATGAAAATATACCGCCCCGCGTATCAATAAAATGAAGGGTAGTATTAGTAGTAATAGTAACTTTAGTAAGTTGTATATCCAACCGAGCATAATTTATAGGATTGTTTGATTTGTAATAATAATCAAATAATTTCATAATTTACTAATATTCTGAATGTTTAGTTTGTTTTAGCTTTGGTAGTTGAAAATTAATTTTGAGTAAGTACCAAGACAGAATTAGGTTTAATTAAAATTTTGGAATTATTTTTTTTGCTAATGAGGCAAAAAACGCAGGCATAGCCATAGCTACGGCGAGTATTTTTAACAAAATTAGCGAGAAAAAGAAACCAAAATTTATTAAAGATAATTTTGTCTTGGTACTTAAGTGTAAGGGATGTGTTTATAGCTTATTTCAAATTTGAAGGTACTCTACAGGAGAAAAATTGAAGGATAAACGTGAGTCGACTGACATTTTGCAAATGGCAGACGACAGTGTTTTTTATAAATTGCTGAAGATAAAAATTTTACAAAAGCAAAAGTTAAATTATTTGTAAATAAGAACAAATGTACTCGTCTGCCATTTGCAAAATGTCAGCCGAGTGGACTTATCGGAAATATTAATTTTCACGAAAATGAAAACGCTCAAATCTACCGTCATTCTGAACTGGGTTCAGAATGACGAGGGATTTTAGGATTTTTATCTTTTATGCAATTGACATATCATTCACCAAATCCGCCTCTCTCAATTCCTTCAAATTTGTCACGCCAAGTTGTACCATATTATTCTTCAAATCATCGGTCAAAATATGCGCAACATGGTCGCCGCCATACTTACCAAGAGCTGCTACGCCATAAATAAACGCCCGACCAGCCAACACAAAATCTGCCCCCAAATACAAAGCCCGCATCGCATCCAAGCCCGTTCTAATCCCGCTATCAAAAATAATTGGTACTCTGTCACCGACTGCTTCCACAATTGCGGGTAAAGCCTCGATAGCCGCAGGCGCACCATTGAATTGACGGGCTCCGTGATTGGATACGCCGATACCGTCCAAGCCAATTTCAACTGCCTTCGCTGCATCTTCGGGATGCAATATGCCTTTTAACACAACAGGTCCGTCCCAATGCGCTTTCAACCATTTACAATACTCCCAATCTAACGAACCACCAAGCCGATTGCCCACAAAACCACTGACAAATTTCATATCACTATTATTGGTATAATGCTCGACAGTACGCAGTCGTGGCAGACCATTCTTGAGGGTGTAAAAACTCCAAACGGGATGCGTCATGCCTTCCCAAATCATCTTCAGCGTCATCTTTGGCGGTACTGCCAAACCTGCGCGTTTGGTGCGTTCGCGGCGGCTTGCCATAGGTACATCCGCAGTGACCAGCAGCGTGTGAAAACCTGCATCTTTTGCCCGTTGTAGGAGAGAAGCCGTCACGTCCATATCTTTGGGCGGGTAGAGCTGAAACCAGCCCATATCGCCGACATGTTGACCGGTGGTTTCGGGCGTTTCGGTGGCTACGGTACTTAGCGTATAGGGGATTTTCCAACGATTGCATGTAGCCGCGAGGTAATGCTCCACGCGGGGCCACATCAAGCCCGTCAAACCTACAGGAGCTATCCCGATTGGTGCAGCGTATTTTCTGCCGAATAAGGTTGTTTCTATATTCACCTCGAACAAACCTTTGCAGAATTTCGGCAGAAAAGTAATGCGCTGAAAAGCGGTTCTATTTCTATCTAATAAATCCTCGTCGCCCGTTCCCGCAGACAGGTATTCCCATCCAACTTGCGGAATCCGCTTTTGTGCTTTCTTCGCCAAATCCTGAATTGCCGGATATTGGTTTGACCACTTTGTTTTTAGCTTTTCGTAAGACATTTTTAATGATTAATGTAGAATGATTAATGATGTTTTTTCGTTGTGCGAAAAACTCGTATTACAATATTAATCATTATACATTATCATTAAGCATGAATTACTTAAATTCATGTAGAACTTGGAAGATTTAGGAACGATAAAATAATAAGATTTCGATTTCAGGCGAATTATTTTGTTGGAAGACGAGGCGCAAAGAAGGCGTGTAGCCGAGTTACATAACTGATGCAGCAAGGAAGTATTCCGGCAAAAGAATCGTATCAAATCGAAAGGTTATTATTTTATCGTTCC
>JAHDEO010000081.1:10159-19081 GCA_020628725.1 Saprospiraceae bacterium | reverse complement strand
TGTAGACCGTGATTTATTTTTTGCAAAGCAAAAAATGTGTGCGGTCTACAGACCGTGTTACAAATCAACACGACATTATGGTAAAAATAGCTACCAAATCCATCCCGAAAGCCCGTTTCAAAGGACGCTTTGCTGACCTGAATGCCTTCCGAACCGACCCGCCCGAACACATGCGTAAGTGCAAAGAAAAATTTGGCGATACCTTTCATTTGGATTTAATTTTTCAGAAGGCGATGGTCACATCTAATCCTGAAGTCATTCGCCATGTATTGCAGACGAACAATAAAAATTATATCAAAGATTTGGCTTATCGGAAGCTCAAATTGGCACTCGGCAACGGCTTATTGATGAATGAAGGTGAATCATGGATGGCGCAACGCCGCCTTGCTCAACCTGCTTTTTACAAAAAACGTCTTGAGGGCTTATTTGATACAATGGTGGAAACGACGGAGCGTTTTATAGCTGATTTTGAACAACACCGGGGCAATACATCGTCTATCAATATCACAAGCGAAATGAATGCCGTAGCCTCTGATGTGGCATTGGACACCTTGCTTGGCGGTAATCGTTATGGCGATAATATCGACATTCAGGAAACCATCAGTCGCGCACAAAAATACATCGTAGGTCGTATTCGTTATCCGTGGAAAACACCGATGGCATATATCAATGGTAGACATCGTCGCTTTCAAAACGACCTCAACCGCTTTGATAAAATTATTTTTGACACCATAGACCAGCATCGCAAACGAGATATGAGCGATGAAAACCACCTCCTTTCCATGTTGCTCGAAGCCCGCGACGAAGACACCGGCGAACAAATGAACAACCAACAGCTCCGCGACGAATTGATCACGATTTACGTAGCGGGGCATGAGACTTCTGCCAACGCGCTTTCATGGACGTGGTACTTACTCACTCAACATCCCGACATCTACCAACGCCTAAAAGATGAAGTACGCAGCACACTCGGCAACCGCCGACCTACGCTTGCCGATCTTCGTGCATTGCCCTTTGCGCGTCAGGTCATGGAGGAAGCGATGCGCCTCTATCCGCCTGCATGGACGATGGGACGCGAAGCCCTCAATGATGACGAGGCCGATGGCTATCCGATTTCGAAGGGCGGGATGGTCTTCATCTCTATTTGTAATATGCACCGCGACGAGCGTTATTGGGAAAATCCCGAAAAATTTGACCCCGACCGCTTCAGCCCCGAACGCACTAAGGAACGTCATCGCGGCGTTTATATCCCGTTCGGTCTTGGTCCGCGCATGTGTATCGGCAATAATTTTGCGCTGATGGAAATCCAACTCATCATTATGATGATGGTACAACACTTTGACTTTGAATTGGATACTGCGCATCCTGTAGTGCCGGAGGCATTGATTACTTTGCGCCCGAAGCATGGAATTAAGGTGTTTGTAAAGTAGCACGGTGCTTCCAGCCCGTGTCACGTTAGGAACAGGTAATACATGACAAGAACAAACAAAAGAAAATTACAAAATGGATAAGATAAAAACATATCAGGAAGCCATTAAAAAGGTCATTAAAAAACATCATCATCCTAATGTCGTTCATAATTATGATGAATACGAATCACAGGTTACTTTTGATGATGAGCACGGACATTACTATCTCATCAATGTGGGGTGGAATGAGTATAAGCAGATTTTTTCATGTATGTTGCACATTGATTTAAAGGGAGATAAGATATGGATTCGTCAAGACTGGACTGAAGGCGTGGTGGATGATTTTTTGAAAATGGGTATTCCTAAAGAAGATTTGGTTTTAGCCTTTCATGCGCCTTACAAAAGAAAATATGCTGAATTAGCCTAAAAAAATACCGAGCATTACAAAATGCAAAATACTTACTTCTATCGCCTTTACCGACATTCTAAAACGTTATTTTGGAGTGTCGTCATTTTCTTTGGAATGACCTTGCTACTCACTTTTGCAGGGCATCAAATTACACCATTTTTTTTATGGGCAATGTTTTCTGAAAAAGAACATATTCGTGCGACGCACGAAGTCATTGAGATTAAATTGAATGGTGAAACTTTCAATTATACCGAAGAATTAATTGATGCCAATCGTCACATCGTCACGGGTTCGATTTTTTATTACCACAAAATGAAAAATAATAACGACACCGACCCAACGCGGACTTTTTTCCAAGAAAAATTAGGAAATAATTACGCAAAAATACAACCCACACTGGAGCGTATTACAAATGATAAAGAACAATACGCAGCATTTCAAGCGTGGCTAATGCGATATTTAGAGCGTTCTGCTCACCATGAAATTGAGACTTTAGAAGTGAATATGCAGACTTGGGCATACGATGCATCAGGACATTTAAATTTATTAGAAATCAAACCTTTATTAATGGTTAATGATTAATGACTACCAACATAGCGCAAAGTATTACAAACGAAAGACGCTCCAACGTCTCGCCTTCGCGGGCGTGTTGCTGTCATTGCTATATCGTTGGTGGGCGCACTCGCTGATGGGGCAATTGGCGGCACCTGTATTGGTGTATCCTTATGTGGATTTGACTTATTGGAGTTTACATTTGATGAATATACCGCAATGGATTTCAGGTAATTATGTAGTGGCGGTCTTGTTTGATGTTTTGTTGTTTGGGACGGCTTTGGCGAGTTTTATTTTTGCGAAAAAGCAGTTTTTTCCTATTCTTTTTACTTTTCTGTATCTGATTTATTTTGTGTCGTATAATTCATTTGGGGCGCATCATACGCATTGTATGGTGGGCGTGTTGCTGATTGGTGTGCCGTTTTGGTTTCGTGGTGAAAAGACCTTTGGATTGATGTGGGAAGGACTGCGGTATTTTACGTTGTGGGTGTATAGTTCGGCTTTTTTATGGAAATTATTTCGGGGGAGTTGGTTCAATTTTGAGCAAGGCGTAGCGATTTTTATGAACGAAAATGCTACACATATCGCGCTCAATCCCGATGCTTGGATGAATGGGGTTTATGCCTTTTTTATTGCACATCCTATGCTGTCTTTTCTGGCGAATTTTGGCGCAGTGCTGATGGAAGGTTTATTTATCATCGGCTTTTTTACCAAAAAATATGATTGGGCGTGGATTATATTACCCATTATTTTTCATACGATGACCTATCTTTTTGTACATGTGATGTTTTATGAATTATTGATTTTGAATTTGGCGTTTTTGGGGTTCAGCGTTCCGCTGTCGTCAGACGAATCCGGTTGTAGATAGCGCATATTTGAGTGTACAAATCACCAATTTTCATAAAAACTTCGTCTGCCGACTACACGTTATTTCACTCTAATATCGCCGAGATTTTTACTCATCAAAATAGTATCATACATTTTATTATTGACTAATAAAGCATTTTTCTCCACACCAAAAGAGATAAAACCCATTTTTTCATAAAGGCGAATAGCAGCTTGATTTTCAGCGTTAACATCCAAATTAATTTTTTGGAGATGTTGGATTTTAGCAGCTTTTTCGAGGGTAAATTTCATTAACTCTGAACCAATACCACGCCCTTGCATCTCAGGTTTGACAAACATTCCCCAAATGATGCCTTTATGTTTTAGTTTGATTTTTTCCAATTTCAAAAAACCAACCATTCCGACCAATTCGTCATCATCAAAAGCTCCCACGATGAAACTTTCTTTGTGGGTGACGTTGGATTCAAAACGATTTTTACGATGTGGAATTTCTTCTTGGTTGGTAGAGCCAAATGCTTCGGGAACAAAGTCTAAAGCCATGCCTCGCAAAGCATCATAGGCAGGATAATCTTCTACGGTTAATGTGCGATATGTCATGATTTTTTGTATTCATTTGGTAGAGACGCGATTAATCGCGTCTCTACGGTTATTTTAAAACAACGAACGTTTTTTACCATAATTTACGTCTGCGTCGGGTCGTTTTCACGCCCAATGCACCGAGCAAACCTCTCGTCAACTCTCGCGCAACAGTACGTCCGACTTGGCGCACGGCAGTGTTGTCCATGGCTTTTTCGATAGCAGATTTTTCTTGCTTCGTGCTACGCTTTTTAGTCGTGGCTTTGGCAGCTTTTTCTTGCTGCTTTTGCAATTCGGCTTGATGTTCTTGCTCTTTGGCAAGTTCTATCTTCTCACCGAGAATCTCGTAAGCACTTTCGCGGTCTACTTCGATATTGTATTTTTTAATAATTTCTGACTGGCTGATAATGTGTTTAATCTCACTATCTGTCAAGACATCCATACGCGATTGCGGCGCACGCAGTAGCGTATGTGCGAGTGGCGTTGGGATACCTTTTTCGCTCAATGCCGTTACGATGGCTTCGCCGATACCGAGTTGTGTCAGCAATTCATCTACCTCATAAAAATCGGTGAGAGGATAGTTTTGCGCGGCGAGTTTGATGGCTTTTCTGTCTTTAGCAGTGAAGGCACGTAAGGCGTGTTGTATCTTCAAACCCAATTGACCGAGTACCGCGTCAGGCACATCAGCAGGGTTTTGAGTGACAAAAAATAAACCGACTCCTTTAGAACGAATTAACTTGACAATTGCTTCGATTTGGTCGAGTAGCGCGTCGCTGGCTTCATTGAACATCAAGTGTGCTTCATCAATGAAAATCACCAATTCCGGTTTGTCGGAATCTCCTTGTTCCGGGAAGGTCGCGTATATCTCTGCCATCATTTGTAACATGAAGGTAGAGAATAACTTAGGTCGGTCTTGCAGGTCGGTCAAGCGCACTACAGAAACCATTCCTTTACCTTCTTCATCCTTGCGAGTGAGGTCTTCTACTTCAAATGAAACCTCACCAAAAAAACGGTCTGCGCCTTGTTGTTCGATTTCAATGATTTTACGAATAATCGTACCCGTAGAAGCTGTAGACATACGTCCATAGAGACTTTCACATTCTTCTTTGCCTTCGCCGGTCATGTAGTCGAGCGTCTTTTTGAAGTCCTTCAAATCGACCAACGGAATGTTATTATCATCGCAATATTTGAACACGACAGATACGATACCACTTTGGGTATCACTGAGTTCGAGTATTTTTGAGAATAGGACAGGACCGAATTCCGTGACTGTAGCGCGGAGCCTTGCACCCGGCTCGTCGGAAAGACTCAGAAACTCAATCGGGCTGGTACCTGCCTCGAATGGAATACCGATTTTTTCGTGTCGTTCGTCGATTTTTGGATGCCCTCCACTTGGGGCTGCAATACCGGAAAGGTCACCCTTAATATCCATGAGCAAAACAGGGACGCCTTCAGCAGAAAGTTGTTCGGCAAGAATCTGGAGTGTTTTGGTCTTACCTGAACCTGTTGCTCCCGCGATTAAGCCGTGACGATTCATGGTGCCAAGCGGTATTTTGACGAGGGTGTCGGTTTGACATTCTCCCTCTAACATAGCACCTCCGAGTATGATGGATTTCCCTTCAAAATTGTATCCATCATTTATGGTTTGTATAAAAGTTTCTTTTTGTGACATGATAAAAATAAGTTTTTCTTTTTTTATTTGATGCGAAAATACGATTTTTTATGATTTAAATGGAATAATGAACGTTTTGCTTTTTTGATTGAATATGTTCGATGTTCTATTTTATGGATGAATTTCTGTTAAGGAATCGTTAATCGGCTTATATGCTTTATTTCAAAGAAAAATTAAGATTAATTGAAAAAAAGTAGATTCATTTTGTTGGATAACTGATTTTTTTACTACATTAGCTCCCTAAAGAGCAATAAAAAACCGAATAAGCTTTGCCCAAGCATCCCTTACCTAGAAAGTTTATTCCTTTAACCTTCTGTTTTTCAATGTCATTTGTTTGTAAGAGCAAGTACATAAGTGCTTTTAACATCTCTTAAAATATGCTTGAAAATATTTCAATATAAATATTCGCTGACATAATTCAGCATTGATAACATTTTATTAGTAAATCAATTTTAAAAGACCTTTTTTTATGAGAAACCTAAGACTACTTGCAACTGTGTTATTCGTTGCTGTGTTATTGGTTGGTATCGTATTACTATTGAGACAGACAAATGTGCAGAATGACACATCTGTGACGTCTACTCAAGTAACAAGTCAACAATTGGCTGTAAACACAACAGCTCAGACTGACCCACCTATCAGAGTTAGTAAAGCTAAAGGAGCTAAGATTTCAAACGGTGTTCAGCCGGTTAGAACTCAGCTCGAAAATTCTAAAGGTGCTTCTGCAAGAACATCATCTAATCAAGCAGAATTGACCCCAATTGACGGCTTATCGATTTCATCTTCAAATCTTCCTACGGTTACAAGAACGCAGCGTACCGCAGCTCCTACTGTTACGAAGTCTACATCATGGAATCCTAACGCTTCCAAGGCTGAACAAATTCGTTCTTTGGAGCAAATGCTTCGTGAAGAGCCAAACCCCAAGGCAAAAGCAAAAATTCAACACAAACTAAACAGCATAAAATAATTTGAAATCCAAAAATTGTAATTTATTATGAAAAATAAGTTTTTAAATCTACTAATGGCGCTGGTGTTCTGTTGTTTTGGCGTACAGAATGCTTTCGCTGACGTTACCGATCCTGCTGCTGCGGGTACTTATGTATGTAACGATGATGGTACAGTTTCAATAACTGTCGAAGTTACGTATACCACAGGTACTATTGAGTGGTTGGACTGTGTACAATTCACATTCCCTGCGGGCTGGACTTTTGTTTCTGCTGATGGTGGTAGTGCTGCCGGATGGGATCAAGGTAGTGCAGGCAACGTTGCTAACTTTGGTAACGATGCTATGTGTCCTTCTTTCTCTGCTGTGATGTATGGTTCTTGGGGAGGAAGCCCGAATTCATTCACATTTACTATGCAGCCACCGGCTGGCTTTAGTTCAGGTGTTTGTGCGGATGCTGATGATGGTGATCCTATTTCTTTCACTTGGACTTACCTCGGTGATGGTTATGGCGAAGCTGCTCCTTCTGCTCCCGGTAATGCCACAGGTGGTTTGACTTCTCAAACTGACTTGACTGATGCAGGTGGTTTCGTACCTCCTCCACCATGTTATGCAGGTGATATTATTACTGGATTTGATACATTAAGTGTATGTCCGGGTGAGTCTTTCACTTTTGACGTTATCAATGATACATTGACTTCAGGTGGTTACAACGTTTTCTTTGCTGATACTTATCAAGGTAACGGTGTAACACAGACCGGTGCAGGTGGTATCGCAGGTGGTTTCAACTTGACTGGTGTAGGTTCACTTCCGTATACCGGTAATGAAAGTTTGAATGGCTTGATTGGACCCGGTTCTCCAAACTCTCAATTTGATGTATTGAGTGGCGTTTGGTATCTGTGCGGTGTAGCGTTAGATGAAGGTGGTAACCCATGTTCTGTTACTGAAACATGTGTGGCTGTTACCTTCCTTCCGGCTCAATCATTTGACTGTCAAGCAGGTCCTATTGTTTGTGATGCCAATCCTGATGCGCCTACTTCTGCTCCTGTTTGTGGAGGCACAGGTACGCCATACAGCATTAATTTTGGTGCCGGTTGTGCCTTAGATAGTGATATTGGAGTTGGTAACCAATCAGGTTTCTCTATTTTCTATGAAACGGATGGTGCCGGAATTGTTGATGCAGGTGCTAATGGTGCAGTGTATACTACCGGGCAAGAAATTTTAGATAATTTAGGTTCTGGTGCTGCGGGTGAAACAACATTCTTTGGTGCATTTGGTGATTGTTCAGGTGTTGATGCAGCTATTACATTTACCAATCCTGATACTGCACCTTTTACAATAGATGTATATATCGTACCTGTTGAAGCAACAGGTGATGGTACAGTTGTAGCAATTGATGGTGATTGTGCAGTTACAGTGACTACTGTTACTGTTAATCCTGACGCTCCGCTTGTAGTTACTACTGCGGGTACTTGTGATACGGATGGTACAGCTGTTATTGGTTATGATTTAGATGATGATGGAGCTACAGGCGCACCTGACGGTGACCTCGGCGATGCAGGCGATATTATTATTAGTACTTTGACTGCTTCTGCAGATGATTTGTCTCCATATCCATGTGATGGTCCGGGTAGTTCTACTTCTGCTACTTTGACTGCTGCTGAATTGGAAGCTGCACTTGGTGTTGCTGCTGGTTCAGGATGTTATACTGATATTTCAGTTACAGCTGATTGTCCTTCCGAAGCTTGTCCTCCATGTGATGTGACTCCTGCTGTACTTGGTGGAGGCAATGAGACATGTGCCGACGGTTCTGTCGGACCTGCCTCGCTCACGGAAGATGTAGCTGGCACGGGAGGTGTTACTGAGTATGTAATAACAGATGCGGACGGTTCTGTAACAGGTACTGCTGACGTCATTATTAGTGTAGGTTCTTTCCAAGAAGCACAAGATGCTATCGTCGCATTGAATGCCGGCGAGAGTATTTGTGTTACTGCAATGACATACGACCAACCCGGTTTGGATGGCATCGTTGCTGATTTGAATACTTGTACAGGAGGTCTTGCGGGACAATTACTTGGTTTACCTGACACAGGTAATACATTTGAAATTATATTTGAAGCTATAGTAGCTTTTAATGATCCAGATCCTACTGGTCTTACCATTGCAACTGTCGAAGCACTCATCGGTGGTGGAGGTGGCGGACCCGGACTCGGTGGTGAAGCTGACTTGAGTGCTTTATTGCCCGGTCTTACTTGTCCGGTTGCTCCTTTCTGTTATAGATTGAGTAATACAGTGTGTGTTGTTGTGGGGGCAGACTCGTGTGATATTGATGGTTGTACAGATCCATGTGCAACTAACTACAATCCAGATGCTACTGTTGATGATGGTTCTTGTACTCTACCTGAAGAACCAGTGACAGCATGTTACGAAACTGCTACGTTCGACACAGCTACTTGTATGTGGGTAGTAACAGGTGAACAAGATCCTGCTCCTGCAACAGAGTGTTGGGAGACTG
>JAHDEO010000081.1:0-10059 GCA_020628725.1 Saprospiraceae bacterium | reverse complement strand
CATTTGACGATGCGACGTGTGCATGGGTAGTAACAGGTGAACAAGATCCTGCTCCAGCAACGGAGTGTTGGGAGACTGCGACATTTGACGATGCGACATGTGCATGGGTAGTAACAGGTGAACAAGATCCTGCTCCTGCAACAGAGTGTTGGGAGACTGCGACATTTGACGATGCGACGTGTGCATGGGTAGTAACAGGTGAACAAGATCCTGCTCCTGCAACAGAGTGTTGGGAGACTGCGACATTTGACGATGCGACATGTGCATGGGTAGTAACTGGAGACCAAGATCCAGAACCAGCGACAGCATGTTATGAGACAGCTACTTTCGATGATGCAACATGTGCATGGGTAGTGACAGGTGAGCAACCACCAATTGATGATGGTTGTGACCTTACAGATGACTCATTTGATGATGTTAACTGTGTAGCAGTTAATACACCAAATTGTCCTGCAGCTACGCCAAACTTTGATGCTGCAACATGTACTTGTACTGCTGATCCTGTACCTGGATGTACAGATCCTGCAGCTTGTAACTATGACCCGAATGCAAATACTGATGATGGTTCGTGTGTATTCGCGCCTGCTGAGCCAGCGACAGAATGTTGGGAAACAGCTACTTTAGATAATGCGACTTGTTCATGGGTAATAACCGGCGAGCAAGATCCTGCACCAGCGACAGAATGTTGGGAGACAGCTACTTTCAACGATGCAACTTGTTCATGGGATGTGTCTGGAACGCAAGATCCTGAGCCTGCAACAGAATGTTACGAGACAGCAACGTTTGACGATGCGACTTGTGCATGGGTAGTAACAGGTGAGCAGCCACCAATTGATGATGGTTGTGATGTTACAGATGACTCATTTGATGATGCAACTTGTATGGCAGTTAATACGCCAAACTGTCCTGCAGGTACTACATTTGATGCAGCTAACTGTGAGTGTACTACTGATGTAGTTCCAGGTTGTACAGATCCATGTGCTACTAACTACGATCCAGCTGCTAACCAAGATGATGGTTCTTGTACACTTCCTGCTGAACCAGCGACAGAGTGCTACGAGACAGCTACTTTCAACACAGCTACTTGTATGTGGGATGTAACAGGTGAAATGCCGACAATCGATGATGGTTGTGATGTTACAGATGACTCGTTTGATGATGTTAACTGTGTAGCAGTTAATACACCAAACTGTCCTGCAGACACTATGTATGATGCAGCTAACTGTGAGTGTGTAGCTGATGCAGTACCAGGTTGTACAGATGCAGCAGCATGTAACTATGACGCGGCAGCTACTGCTGATGATGGTTCTTGTATCCTCCCGGGTGATGCATGTGATGATGGTGATGCAAGTACTGAAAATGATACAGTACAAGCAGATTGTTCTTGTGCAGGTACACCTATTGCAGTACCAGGTTGTACAGATGCTGCAGCATGTAACTACGACGCAGCAGCTAATACTGATGATGGTTCTTGTATCCTTCCGGGTGATGCTTGTGACGACGGCGATGCTGATACTGAAAATGATACAGTACAAGCAGACTGTTCTTGTGCAGGTACACCAATCATGATGGGCGTACCGGGTTGTACAGATGCTAATGCATGTAACTACGATCCGGCTGCAACTATCGACGATGGTTCTTGTGTACTTCCTGGCGATGCTTGTAATGATGGTAATCCATTGACTGTAAATGATACAGTACAAGCAGATTGCTCTTGTGCAGGTACGGATTCAGGTGAGCCTATCCCAACTGTTGGTGAGTGGGGCTTGATTATCCTTGCATTGATTCTCTTGAACTTGGGTGTACTCTACATCCGTCAGACAGAGATTAAAATCGTTAGCGAATAATTACTGATAAATAAAATGCCTATCAGACGAGTTTTCGTCTGGTAGGCTATTTTTTTGAGAGATAAAGTATTTGACCATTAAGAATGGCTAAATCAAAAAAAGGAAAAGGTAAGAGTCAGCGCTCTGAAAAACCTGCTAAAAAGCAGCAAAGCGTTGAACAACAGCCGAAATCCAAAGATTTTATGAAGGGGTGGCGTTCACGTTCACCCCTTCTAAAATTTGTTGGATTCTTTCTACTGTTTATGGTAGTATTTTACCTGATATACACACAAGAGTGGTTTCAGGAAGGTCCGTTGGGTTTCATTATGAATATAGATGCTAAGATTAGCAGTTTTTTGTTGAATATATTCGGTATGGGAACGACGGCGGTTGGAGATACTGTCTCGTCTAATAAATTTTCGGTAGATATAGAAAGTGGTTGCGACGGTATAGAAGCCATAGCAATTTTTACAGGTGCAGTAGCAGCTTATCCTAAACCTGCAAAATTTAAATACAAAGGTATTTTAGTTGGTGTTGGATTTCTGTTGTTAATGAATATAGTTCGGATTGTTACCTTGTTTTTTACAGGCGTGCATTTTCCGAAATTATTTGACATGATGCACGTAGAAGTATGGCAGGTTATATTTATTGTCCTTGCCATAGTTTGTTGGTTAGTATGGATACAGTCCGTCATTAGAAGAGAACGAGAACATGCAAGCTAAACCGATATTGATATTCATAGGTAAATTTTTGCTGGCTTTTATCATATTGTCGGCTATTTACAATTATGTATTGAACAAACCTTATACAAGTCTGTTTGGTAGTACAATAAAGATGATGTATAACGGTGAGTTTGGCAAAGACGGGAAAAGAGACGTCACTTTACCGGGAGCAAAGAATAACGATTCTGACCAAATAAAGGTGTTTTTGTTGGATGACAAAATGATACAACAATTCCAACAAGCACGCGCCGCAGGGCAAAATGTGCAATTCACTCCACCCGTTGTGAAAATTGACACTTGGATACAAGCAGGTATTTATTTAGTATTTTTCCTTTCTTTGGTAATTGCAACTGCAAGCGATTGGAAAAGAGCATTAATAGCGATAGGTATAGGCTTGTTGATATTACATTTCTTTTTGGTGTTCAAAACGGGCTTGAGATTACAATTTGAAGCGGCAAATAATGGTATCGGGGAGACATCTCTACAAGGTTTTGGGGGTAACATATTGACTTTCTTGCATAATTTGTTTAGATTAGCGAACTTTAACTTGCTAATTGCATTGCTTCTATGGTTGTTCTTGGCATTTAGAATGGAAGATTTCGAAAAAATAAAGCAAAGACTTTTTACTTCCAATTGACCAATTTCTTTTTGAGATTGCAACCTTTATTTTAAATTTGCAGTCTTTAATACGAACTTCAAAATAAAGATATTTAAGATACGTCCCGGTAAATCCGGAACAAAGACGGTTTCATTTGGTTTTGGGCCCTTATTCATCAAGTATGGATAGGGGCTTTTTCTTTTATATTCCGTTATATTGGGACACACGCTTTGTCTATTTGATGACAAAAGGGATATGAAAATGCCATATGTGAGACGTGAAACTAATTGGAATAATTAGATTTATGCTATCATACATTTCTAATTAATCAATTATGAATAAGAAAACAATCACGATGGTATTAAAAATACTATTTGGTCTAGGCTTGATAGTTTTTGGGCTAAATAAATTTCTTGACTTTATGCCTCCCTTAGTTTTGGAAGGAGGGGCTGCTGATTTCATTGGAGCGTTAGTGGGGTCAGGTTATATGTGGCAGTTCATCGCATTAGTCGAAATCATTGCAGGCGTATTATTGGTCGCTAATAAATTTGTGCCTTTGGCACTTGTTATTGTATTTCCTGTAATGCTCAATGCATTGATGTTTCATCTTTTTCTGGATATTAAGGGAATAGCTCCGGCTTTCATATTTAATGCCTTGAACATCTACTTGTTTTTTGCAAACAAGGAACGATACAACGGAATATTGAGCGCGTGATTATTATAAGAAAATAGTAGTACAGAAAATAGCATAAAAGAAGCCCTTCCGAATAATCGGAAGGGCTTTCTTATAAAATTTCGACAGATTTAGGGACAGAGTTTTGATAAATGTACATTCTTGATGACTTTATTTTCTTCTTTTTTGAGGCATGAAAACCGCACATAGCTGAGCTATATAAGGATTTTCATAACGAAGAAAAAAGGGGGAAGAAAAAGTCAAAATGTATATTTATTATAATTCTGTTCCTTATTGCGGGTAGTAAGCTTGCACACAATTGTCAATATATGCAGGGTCAAACGGGTCGAGCGACGTATCTGTAATAGAATACTCCAAAGTAATTACAGCCGTTGCAGGGTCATAAGTACCCGTTCCGGAAATTTCAAAATCTTGGAGTATCGGAGACTCAAATCTTTGATTTTCGATAAGCAAAGAATAAGTACCGCCAATATTGCTCACAGAAGCCAATGCAGTAGCATCTTCCGGCTCTACATCGTCAAAAGAAGCAAAGTTGTACACATTGCCGATGGTGACGAATTGCGGACCTTCGATACCTTCACTGATACTTGATTCATAAATATCCGTAAAACTGGGATCGCTATCGCATATCTCCTCTACATCGTATACGCCTGTGAAAAGACTTCTAATCACGATATTACAATCTGTACCATCATATCCGGCATCGCATACACAAGAGCCTTCAAAACAAGTACCATTGATACCGCAATCTACATTGGCACAAGGGTCTGTATCACAAGATTGTATAGTTAATACGCCAAGTGCGGCAATTGCTATGATAAGGGATCTTAAAAAATAATTTTTCATGCTGCTATGGTTTTAGATTTTAAAAAATATTCAATAAGTTAGCCAAAACAAACAAAATTCCAAATTCCAAGTACCAAATTCCAATGAAATAGCTATAAAACCCATGTTTAAATTGGAATTTGGTACTTGAAATTTGAGATTTGCAAGTTGTTTACAACTTGTGTTTTAAAGGCACTTAGCCAAAAACTATGCCACTGAACAAATGAGTAAATGAATAAATGATAAAATGCGTAAATATTTTTAATGCTACAATGCTGAAATGCGATAATGCTACAATGAAATTTGCATCATCCATTCGCCACTATCGCATTGTAGCATTTAAGCATTGTCGCATTAAACATTCACTCATTCAAAATTCAGTCATTCACTCATTACGGTATGCAGAATCCTAACTTAGACCCAACAGACGATAATTTTTTGCCGGAAGAACGGCAAGTGGAACGTGCGCTGCGTCCCAAATCGCTGGGTGATTTTTCGGGGCAACCTAAATTGGTTGAAAACCTTGACATTTTCATACAGGCGGCTAAAAAGCGTGGCGAAGCACTCGACCATGTACTCTTGCATGGTCCGCCGGGTTTGGGGAAAACGACCTTGGCACATATCATTTCGAATGAATTGGGCGCAAATCTCAAAATGTCTTCCGGTCCCGTGCTCGAAAAACCCGGAGATCTTGCCGGACTACTCACCAATTTGGATGATTGTGATGTGCTTTTTATCGACGAGATTCACCGTTTGAATAATGTCGTTGAGGAATATCTTTACTCCGCAATGGAGGATTACCGCATTGACATTATGATTGATAGCGGACCGAATGCGCGTAGTATTCAAATTACACTGAATTCCTTTACGCTGGTAGGGGCAACGACTCGCATGGGCTTGCTTACCGCGCCTATGCGTGCGCGTTTTGGGATTAATTGTCATCTTGATTACTACGATGTGCAGACACTCACCGCTATTGTCAAACGCTCGGCAGGGATACTGGAAATTGAGATTGAAGATGCAGGGGCATTAGAGATTTCACGCCGTAGCCGGGGTACACCGCGTATTGCCAATGCACTGCTACGCCGTGTACGTGATTTTGCAGAGATTAAAGGGAATGGCATTATCGACCTTGCGATTGCGAAGTACGGACTTTCGGCACTCAATGTAGATGAGAGCGGACTCGATGAGATGGACAATAAGATACTCGCTACGATTATCCACAAATTCAAAGGCGGTCCCGTCGGTATCAGCACCATCGCTACCGCAGTAGGAGAGGAGGCAGGTACGATAGAAGAGGTACACGAACCCTTCCTTATCCAAGAAGGCTACATCCAACGTACCGCACGCGGTCGCGAAGCCACTGATAAAGCCTACCAACATTTAGGCGTAGTGCCGCCCGCACAATCGGGAACGCTATTCTAACGACTGAATGAGTGAATTGTGAATGTTGAGTAAAACGAAATCCCGTACTTATGTCGGGAAGTGAGTAGACAATACGGTAATGTTTTTCTGTTTACGTATTTATTTTTTATGTATTAAAATTTATGAATAGCAAAAGTGGTTTTTTAATAAAAATAATTATTCTAATAATTAACTGATTTTTAGGGTGTTGTGTTCGTTTGAACTTGAGTTTGAACTTGAACTTGAATCTTTTTCAGTTCATTTTTCAGTAAAAAAATAAAAAATTGGTGTGTAAGCATGTAAAATTTGAGTAGTTTTGATGTCCGATTAATTTAGTTTGTAGTTGGTCGGTTTGCAGTTTATGGTTTTTATGTACTAACTGTGTAATACGAGTCAATCAACTGCGGATTATTTAGGCAGAAAAATGAGACATATAGTTCTAACTATTCTGGGTGTGTTGATGGTGATGATGTGCTTTGGGCAGAGCGAAAGGCTGTATGTCAAATTTTCGCGTGCAGCAGGGTTTTATAAGAAAAGAGTCACCATTGATTTATCATGCAACGACCCGGATGCTACCATATATTATACCCGCGACGGTTCTATTCCTTCGAAGCGTTCGATACGTTATAAAGGGGAATTTACACTTAAAAATACAACCGTAGTACGTGCGGTCGCTATCAAAGGGGACAGGAAAAGTAACGTCGTCAGTAACACTTATCTGATTGATTTTAAGACTACTTTTCCGGTGGTTTCTCTTTCGCTGAATTCTTCCTACCTATTTGACGAGGAAATCGGACTTTTTCAAATGGGACCCAATGCGGATTCCCTCTCACCACATCATGGCGCGAATTTCTGGTCGCGCAAAGAAATACAAATTCACACCGAAATATTTGAAACCAATAAAGAACGCGTATTCGGAGCGAATACGGGTATGCGCCTTTTTGGAGGTATGAGCCGTCTTTTTCCTCAAAAATCAATGGCAATCATGACGCGTAGCCGCTACGGACCCACGCGTTTTCGGCATCAAATGTTTCCCGAAGAAGACATTTCCACTTATAAATATTTTGTCCTGCGAAATACAGGTAGTGACTTTGGTAAGTCGCATATCCGAGATGTATTTGTCAATTCATTGATAGATGGGATTGACCTTGAGAAGCAGAGTTTTCGCGGGTCGCACGTATTTCTGAATGGGGAGTATTGGGGATTGTATAATATTCGAGAGAAAGTCAATCGCTACTTCGTGGCGTCGCATACAGATGTGCATCGCGATAGTATGGATTTGATAGAGCATCAGGGGCGTGTGCGACGCGGTGACATGAAGCACTACAACGCTATGCTCAAGTATATGCGTGAGCATGACCTGCGCGACCACGAACATTATGAGCATGTGAAAACCCTCATGGAAGTCGAAAATTACATGGACTACATGACGGTGCAGATTTATATTAATAACAAGGATGCGGGAGGGAATATCAAATACTGGCGACCACGTACCGAAAATGGTCGATGGCGTTGGATATTGTATGATACGGACTGGGGCTATGGCTTGCACCGTAAAGATGCCTTTGAATTTAATACACTGAATTTTCACCTTGAACCGGATGGTCCGAAATGGCCCAATCCGCCGTGGAGTACGTTCATTCTGCGGAATTTGATGCGAAATGAGGAATTCAGATTGCAATTTGTCAATCGGATGAGCGATCACATGAATACTTATTTCATACCGGAAAATACCATCGCGCATTTAGATAGTTTGGTGGAAATCTATGACCCCGAAATGAAGCGGCATATCAAACGTTGGGGCTTGAGTCGCCGCCGTCGTGCAAAGCATCTTGACCGCATTCGTGATTTTGCAGAAAAACGCCCGGAAGAGATGCGCGGCTTTGTACAGAAACGCTTTGCAGCAGGAGATACCGTGCGTGTGAGCATCGAACATTCAAATAGTGGACGCATCATTTTCAATAATAATATTGAAATAGAAGACGAGGATTTTACGGGCTTGTATTATGAAAATTATCCGGTGAAATTCAATGCGTTGCCGCACTTCGGATATCGTTTTGTGGGGTGGGAAGGTTTGCCTGATACGACTTCCTTACCAACAGTTTATCTGGATTTATCGGATAAAAAACATCGCACAATACGCGCCGTTTATGAAAAATCAACGCACCCGATCGCGGGTAAATTGATGTTCAACGAAATCAGTTGCAATAATAAAACGACGGGAGATTGGGTAGAAATATTTAATTACTCAGATAAAGATATTCGCCTGAAAGATTGGTATTTTTTGGACAGAAAAAATGAATATCGACTACCCGACAGCCTCTTGCTTGCTAATGACCACGCCATACTCTGCGAAGACACAATGGCTTTCAGAAAGGTATTTGGAAACGATAAAAACGTTATCGGACAATTTAATTTCGGACTCAGCAAACGTAAAGAACGCATCGAACTCTATACGAATGAAGGCGCACCAATCGACAGTCTGCGTTATGCCTTAGAGCCGAGCGATTCGGTATTTACGCTGAGTTTGCGTGTGCCGGATTCGGACAATAGTTTGCTGGATAGTTGGGATATTATCGCCGGATTCGGGACGCCGGGCAAACCAAATCCCTCTTATCAAGTAGCACTTGTCGAGGAAAAAAAGGAACAAAAACGCCGAAATAATACTTATCTCATCGGTATTCTCGCCGCTGTACTTGGACTTACCACTATCATCGGGACTCGATGGCGTTTGCGGCGGCGACGGGCTGTTGCTTAGAGTATGTTGCAGAAAATTTGAAAAACCTCAAGAAATAAATTCTGTCCCAATAGCCATTGGGATAATTTCAATCTGTTCTAAAGGTGGCATTTTATTAATATGTGTTGTTTTGGTTTATTTAAATAGGGGCATGTTCCCATTTTTACAGTCATTTTGCTGATTTTGACAATTACTTAGTTTATAAATATTCTCATATTAGCGCGAAAATTTTAAATAATCTAATTTGAAATCTAAAAAATGACTATGAAAAATTTAAACGCGACTAAGGCTGCATCATTGATGCTATTCATGGCAGCTACTTTTTTCTTTTCCCAAAATATTTATGCTCAGGCTGCCGGAGATAATGTTACGGTGTACAACTCGTTTGAGGATGCAGTGCTTACCGGAGGGCAGCAAGCTTTTTATGGTGCCGGAGGTCCGGAGGTTGTTACAAACGACGGAGTTGAATTTCCCGGTTTTATCAATTTCTACGATATTGATGTCACTAACTGTGGTTTGACGATGACTTTATTTAATAATTCTGATGCAGCAGATTTGTTACTTCCCGATGGACGTTTTGACAGGTATTATTTTGGTTTTGATTCGGCGGATATGTCCAATGTCAGCGTGTCGGGCGGTTCTCCGGGATTAACAGCAAATGTGACTGTAACGCCTTTACCTCCGGGATATACTGTACCTGTTGCAGACCTTTTCGGCACGGGTTATCCATTGCCAATTACGCTTCCAAATGGTGGTTTTGTGCTTGAACTTGGTGGCGGAACTGATTTGACGGAGTTAGGACAAACGGTAAGTGTTGACTTTGGCTGTCCGGCAGAAGCCGTACCTACGGCAAGTGAGTGGGGTTTGATTATGCTTGCTTTATTGTTGATGATTGTATCTGTGGTGAGCATTAGAGGTGCTATGGCATCGAAGACGAAAATGATTTGATTTACTTAATTCAAGTTGCGGACAACTTAAAAAATTCCAAAAAACAAATCCCAAATCCCAATTTTAACTTGTTTCAATCGAATTTCATTGGAATTTGGGATTTGCTCAAGTTCGCGGTTTATCCGCAACTTGAGTTACTTATTATAATGTGCAACCTGTGAGATTTTCAAAATCTCATGGGCTGCACTTTTAATAATATCAATAACTCACAAATCGTCGAAAAGATTGCCAGTATTTATCCTTATAAATATTGTAATCGACGGTCAATCTATCAGCGTATTTTTGCAGGACTTCATACGCCACTT
>JAHDEO010000080.1 GCA_020628725.1 Saprospiraceae bacterium | reverse complement strand
CAGAAAGCTACTACCCGGACAAACACCCGCAAGCAATCTTGCTACCCCGACACCTACCGGACAACCTTATAGCATCGCCCCGTGGAACTACGCAGGAACAGAAGGCGCAGGTTGGACAGATGCGGATTACGCAGGCGATGAGACGGATTGGATACTGGTGTCTTTTAGAACGGGAACAGCAAAAAGTACGGAGGTAGGAATGACCGCAGCTTTGTTGATGAAAGATGGTAACATTGCATTTCCTGATCGCTGTGCTTTGACTTCTACTGTGGCAAGTCCGCTTTATATTGTGGTCGAACATCGCAATCACATCGGCGTCATGACTCCACAACCTGTAGATGTGATAAATAGCACACTAACTTACGATTTTCGCTTGGCAGATAGCTATCGCGACCAGACCAGTTTTGGACAGAAGCAACTCCCGACAGGCGAATGGTGTCTATTTGCAGGAGATGCCGACCAGTCCGATTTTCCAAGTTTCGATATTAAGGGAACAGATAAGACCATTTGGTTTGATAATAATGGAATTTTCGACTACTATTTTTCACCTGATTTCAACTTAGATGGAGACATCAACGGACAGGATAAATCATTATGGTTTGATAATAATGGTATTTCGTCAAGGGTGCCAAAGTAAAAATTTATCGGTTTAAACAGCCTTTTAGAGGTTGCTTAAAATTTAAATTTTATAGCCGATTTAATGTTGGTTTTATTTTTTAGGAGAGTGCAATTTATTGTAAATTAGATATTAATGTATTGTTTTTAATTTAAACAAAAAATATTTACTCCTTGCTTAAAATGTTCTAACTGTGATTTTAAGTTAGAGCATTTTGAATCTATTTTAGTATTAAACTCGTCTTAGAAAAGAGAAATAAACAAACTTGTCTAAGTTTGACTTTGCTATTTTTTGAACGATAAAACTTATTGTAAACCTAAGCAAAACAAGTTGTTGTCTAATTCGCCGAATTAATTATTAACAAGGGCTTTTTTACCCCTTATCAATAATTAAATGAGGACGTTTTCAAACACCATGTTTTACTTGGGTTTCGGACAAATCTTCATTTCAAAAAATAGCAAAGTCGAACTAAGAGGCTGTTTAGAATTATTTTTTTGATGAATATGAAATGTATTTTTTTGTTCAGATGAAGCTCATTTTGAGGATTATAGCCGCGCTACATGACGAAAAATAGCTGAAATATGGGCGAAAAAGACGTTTCATATTCGCAATACAAATAATTTTAAACAGCCTCTAAAATCTACTCCAACAAAATTTTTAAGCGATATGACTTAAAACAAAAGCAACTTTCTTGGTGTTAATAGAGTCTCTTTTCAGAAGATACCCGCCAATCCGATTTTCCCATTTTTGATATCAGACCATTTGACTCGGTGAATAATACGCTGTCTAATCATTATTTTTCATCGTAATGTTATAGTGTTTTACCATGTCACTTTTTGTAAATTTTTTTATGATTTTTAACTAAGCTGGCATGGTTATCTTAAGACATTGAAACTATTTGCAATTTATCAAAAAATAGTTTTATGTCCTGTGTGTAAGAAGTGTTGTTCTATTAAAATAGATAAGGTGAAATCATCAGCAATCTAAGGATGGTGGAATTTCAACAAGCGTACTAAAACAGGTTCCATATTGTTACGAAGTTCATTTTGTATCGTCTTATTCTCTTGAACATATAAAAATAGACCTACACTTATTTAGAATTGATACAAAACCATTTATATGAATTTTTATACTACTACTGGGATTTTTGCGTTTGTTTTTTTATGCATGTCTTTATTCGCAAATGCGGATGATGTCGAGTTTAGCCACGAGCGCGGATATTACGATAATTCATTTTCACTTGAATTAAATTCGGATATAGCGGGAGCCACAATTAGATACGCGCTCAATGGTGGCGCACTTTCTGTCTCAACAGGTCAGATTTATTCCACGCCTATTACGATAAATACCAATACCTCTATAAGAGCCATTGCCTATAGTAGCCTAGATACTTCTGTGGTATTTTCGCATACGTATATTTTTGTGGATGATGTGATCACACAAGCAGATAATATAAACAACTTTCCGACAGCTACCGGCATAGACAATTCCATTCAAAATGATGCTCAATACGGACCTTTACTTGATGATGCATTGACCTCCATTCCGGTGGTTTGTATTAGTATAGATTCGTCATACTACAACTATATTTACACGACTAAAGGTAATTTACGAGCCGCCAATGTGGAGTTTTTCGATATATCCACAGGCGAAACCTATGGCAAACCTTCCGGCGTACAGACATACGGAAACACCTCATTCTCCGCTTCAAATGCCAATAAGAAAAACTACCGTTTCAAATTTAGAGAAGAATTTGGCGCGAAAAAATTCAAGCATCCCATTTTCGGAAAAGAAGCTGTAGATGAATTTGATGTATTTGATTTGCGGGCAGGTAGTCAATCTACTATTGACAGAGGTGGCGTACAAAATATACACGAAAAATTTCTGAAAGACCTCCAGATTCAAATGAGTGACTACGGCGTACACGGACGATTTGTACATGTGTATATCAATGCCGTTTATTGGGGCGTTTATACCCTTTCCGAGCGACCCGAAAAAGCTTTTGGCGAGTCCTATTTTTCAGGTCAAAAAGAAGATTATAACACCATAAAAGCGACTTGTTGCAATACAACAGCACTTGCAATTGATGGAACTACTACCTCATACAATTACATGAAATCGCAGGCGGGAAATTATCCTGCGATAGAGCAATACCTTGATGTTGATCATTTTATTGATTGGGTCATGTTGTGCAATTACGGTCCGCATGGCGACTGGCGTACTTGGAATACTTATGCTATTGACAATCCCGTTGCGGGCGAGCCTTACCGCTTTTTTATGTGGGATCCCGAACCTTCACTTTATAATGATTGGTATTATACAGACATTCTCGTAGGTACACGCGACCACAATGATATTTGGAATCCGCTTGCGGCTAATGCAGATTTCAGAATGCGTGTCGCCGACCATTTTGAATGTAATTGTATCGAACCGGATGGTCCGCTCAATCCTGCCAATGTAGAAAGTTACTACACAGAAATGTTCGACGCACACAGTCTTGCTTATCTTGCTGAATGTGGTCGATGGGCAGACAAAACATTATATCAGGCATTTCTCCAATACCGTGATGACCTCGTAAGTTCCGGTTGGTTTTACAATCGAATGAATGCCCTAAAAACAGCTTACGAAACTAATAACCTTTACCCCACGATAGATGCTGTTCAATACAGCTTACCGAGTAGTGCTGTCAGTGCAGGTACACAGATTACACTCTCCAATCCCAATGGCAGCGGTACGATTTACTATACCACCGATGGCTCCGACCCGCGCAATCCGGGCGGTGGTATCTCCGGGAGCGCACAAGCCTATTCGGGGGCTATCACACTCTCACCGGGCGTAGTAGAAATTAAAGCAAGAGTGCGAATAAACAGCAGTACGTGGTCAGCCATGTGTCCTAAGCGATACTACATCGACCAAGATTATAGTGGTCTGGTCATCAATGAAATTATGTATCATCCTGACGATACATGCAGCATCAATCCCGATGAAATGGACTACCTCGAAATTTTCAATGCAGGTAGTACTACGGTCAATCTGACGGATACGGAGTTCGCCTGTGGGGTCGATTATACGTTTCCGATAGGAACGACGATAGCCCCCGGTGATTACATGATTTTAGCGGAAAATATAGACACCTTCAACTTCCATTATGGCTTTATGCCTGATGGTCAATTTAAAGGCGGACTCAGTAACGATGGAGAAGAAATTGTTTGGCAAGACTTCAGGGGTATCACTATTGATGCTGTCACCTACAACGATGTCAACCCCTGGGATGAAGAACCCGACGGCAATGGACCTTCTCTCGAATTACTTGACCCAACACTGGATAATGCCGACCCGATTAACTGGTTCCGTTCCGACGCGCTTTGCGGCACGCCCGGTGCAGCGAATAGCCGTACTTGTGCCAATGCCGCCACGTCCATTGTGATTAATGAAATAAATTACAACTCAAATAACGGCATCACCGACCCCGGCGATTGGGTCGAATTATACAATCCCAATCCAAGTCCCGTAGATATTTCTGATTGGACTTTTTATGATAATAATAATGAATTTATTTTCCCTGCGGGAACAATCATTCAGCCGGATGACTACTTGGTATTGGTGGAAAATGATGTCATGTTCACCAGCATTTTTCCACACCTCACTACGAATGAATATCTTGGAAATTTCGTCTTTGGATTAAGCAATAAAGGCGAACGTGTCTCGCTTTTCGATGAGAATAAATGTCTCTCAGATTACGTGGTTTATAATGATAGAATCCCGTGGGATACGATTCCTGATGGCAATGGTCCCACACTTTCTCTGATTACCCCAAACTCTGACAATACGCTGCCACAATCATGGGAAGCCTCCTCCAATATCAACTCTGCCTACGGTACACCCGGACGTGCGAATGAGCCTTGTTTGGAAAATATAATTGAACTTCCGAGTGTCATTTGTGCAGGATTTCCGACAGAAATAAAAGTAGATGTAGCATATAGCGAAATGGATTTTACGTGGTTTGCATCGGGAGCTACACCGTCCACATTTACAACAGATTCAGAAACATTGATATGGAACACCCCCGGCACATACAATCTCCAATTAGTCACTAAATATTTTGAATGTACTAAATCATATATTCAACAAGTCACGGTAGAGGCTTGCAATACCATTCCAAATGTTATTGATGACAATTTTGCAATAAATGAAGATAATGTATTGTCTAACAATGTATTAACAAATGACAGCGACCCCGACAACGACAATCTTACAGTCAATACAACGCCCCTCACCAATGTTTCCAACGGAACACTCACGCTTAATCCCGACGGGACATTTGATTACACGCCCAATCCTGATTTTTATGGTACAGATAGCTTTACATACGAGGTGTGTGATGATGCGGCTGTTGGCAGTGTTACTGTTTCAGGAGGTAATTTCGTAGGTGCAGTAGCATCCGGTGGAGACGACGCGGAGGAGCTTGCAGCAGATGGTTCCATTGACATTACAAGTACTGATTTAGACTTGATTGAAGATAGTCCCGAAATTTATAGTGCCGTCGGGCTTCGAATAACGAATATCACCATCCCACAAGGCGCAACGGTAACAGGCGCATATTTGGAATTTGTGGCAGACGAAGCGCAAAGCGGAGCGACTTCATTAAACATTAGCGCGGAAGCAACGGGCAATGCGGCAACTATTCCGACAACAAATTATGCCTTGACCTCCATGACGAAAACATCTGCCTCAGCTTCATGGGCAAATATTCCTGCTTGGACGATAGGGAACACGTATCAAAGTGCGGATATTAGCCCCGTTGTGCAAGAAATTATCAATCGTGGAGATTGGGCAAATGGAAATGCCATGACCTTCATTATCGAAGGAACAGGCCGTCGTACTGCCGAATCTTTTAATGGTACGGCTGCGCCGAAATTAGTAGTTGATTATGAGGTTGTTGCAAATGGCGGTCAGATAGATGTCTCGCTTTGCGATATAGCGGTGGTGACGATTAATGTTGACCCTGTAAATGATAATCCGGTTGCTATAGATGATAATGCTCTTACAACCGAAGACGTATTATTTAATGGTGATGTTTCAACGAATGACAGTGATACAGAAGATGTTAATTTGACGGTCAACACGACTCCCGTTTCGGATGTCTCAAATGGTACATTGACCCTCAATTCAGATGGCACATATAGCTACCTACCCAATGCAAATTTCTTTGGTACAGATAGTTTTACCTATGAAATATGTGATAGCGGAAGCCCTGTTTTATGCACACAAGCAACGGTCACAATAACAGTGGATGCCATGAATGATGCGCCTGTAGCTCAAATTGATATTTATCAAATACAAGAAGATGCGGCGATTTCTAATAATGTATTAACCAATGATAGTGATGTTGAAAATCATACATTAAACGTCACGACAACCCCTGTTACACCACCCACCAATGGTACGCTTATCCTCAATGCTGATGGTACATTTACTTATACGCCCAATGCTGACTTTTCCGGTTTTGATTCATTCACCTATGAAGTTTGTGACAATGGCACACCTTCCGAATGTAGCACTGCAACAGTCAATATCAATATCATCGGAGAAAATGACGCGCCGATTGCGGTAAATGACACGGATACGACGACGGAAGACACGCCGTTTACGGGCAATGCTACAGCGAATGACAGCGACATAGAAGGTGATAATTTAACGGTAAATATCACCCCAATCACTCCACCTCAAAATGGTACTTTAGTGCTTTTGGCAAGTGGTTTTTATTCATACACGCCCAATCCCGATTTTTATGGTACAGATACTTTTGAATACGAAATTTGTGATGATGGTAATCCCGTATTGTGTGATATAGCAAGTGTCACGATTGACGTGACGCCTGTAAATGATGCGCCTACACCCGCACCTGATACGTTGTATATGCTCGCTAATTCTACGATTCAGGATAATGTATTATTAAATGATTCAGACATAGAAAACGACAACCTCACGGCAATGATAAGCCCAATGGCAGCACCAATAAATGGTAGTGTCATCATTCAGCCAAATGGTAATATCAACTACACTCCCAATCCGAATTATGTCGGCACAGATAGTTTCACTTATGAAGTTTGCGATGATGGTACGCCGTCCATGTGTAATACGGAAACAGTCGTTATCATCATTGAACCGGATTGTGTAGATATTGAGTTATATGCTTGGCTCGAAGGGGCTTACGACCCCACACTTGGTGAGATGCGTACTACACTCGTCTCTACGAGAAAGTTATTGCCCGGACAGACACCTGCCAGTAATCTCGCCATTCCTACTCCCGCAGGACAGCCTTATAGTGGTGCTCCGTGGAATTATGCGGGTATGGAAGGTGATGGCTGGACGGATGCCGACTACACAGGAGATGAAACAGACTGGGTGTTGGCTTCTTTCCGAACAGGTATCGAAAAGAGTACAGAGGTAGGAATGACTGCGGGACTATTGATGAAAGACGGTAGCATTGAGTTCCCTAATCGTTGTGCTTTGGTTTCTACGGTGGCAAGTCCGCTATATATTGTATTAGAACATCGAAATCATATCGGTATCATGACACCGCAACCTGTTGCTTTAACCAATAGCACATTGACCTATGACTTCCGTTCATCAGACAGCTATCGCGACCAAACGAGCTTTGGACAAAAACAACTCCCCACAGGCGAGTGGACGATGTTCGCAGGCGATGCCGACCAATCGGATTTCCCAAGTTTTGATATTAAAGGAACTGATAAGACCGTTTGGTTTGACAATAATGGAATCTTTGATTATTACTTCTCGCCCGACTTCAATTTAGACGGCGACATCAATGGACAGGATAAATCATTATGGTTTGAGAATAATGGTATTTCATCACGAGTGCCGAAATAACTTGTAAATAATTATCGACGACTTTTTTGAACCACAAAAGGCACAAAGAGCACAAAAGTAATTGAAAAAATCTTTTGTATTCTTTGTGTCTTTTGTGGTTTGATCTTGTTTATTCAGAGAGAAAAGTTTAAGCCAGTTTATCACTAAACACCTATAAAACACCACGTTATAATATCCGCTTGCATCCTATTGAACTTTTTATACGTCTATAAATAACCACATCCGATTTTCTTACCGATCAACAAAGAACTCATTTAGATTTTTTGATAAAATAAAAAATCAAAAAAGTTCTAAAACTTCACCCGTTTTGCCCGGAATTTATGAGAAAGAAACATGATTATTTTACATTCATAACAGAATAAAATGCAAACCATAAAGCTCACTTTCGTATCAATCATTTTATTCCTTGCACTTACCAATACCCTAAAAAGCCAACTATACATCAACGAAGTCGTCGCCGTCAACGACGCCACAATAGCCGATAATTACGGCGAATACGACGACTGGATTGAAATCTACAATGCCGGTGGCACTGCGGTGAACTTGGCAGGTTATTACATCTCGGACGATGCGGACAATCCAACGCAATGGCAGATTCCCGCAACCAACTCATCCTTAACCACTGTTCCCGCAGGTGGCTATCGCTTGTTTTGGGCGGATAATGAAACCGCACAAGGCGCGAACCACCTCAATTTCAAACTCGGCGGAAGCGGAGAGCAAGTCGTACTCACCGCACCAGATGGTGTGACGACTATTAGCCAACTGACTTTCCCCGCGCTTGCGCTTGATTTTGGTTATGGACACTTGCCGGACGGTTCGGGCAATTTGAGTGCCTTGACCCCTGCCAGCCCTGCCGCGACCAACAACAACAGTCAACCTAAAGTCGAAACACCCGTCTTTTCCATTTCAGGTGGCATGTACGGCGGCGCACAAAGCGTGAGCATCAGCACCATCACATCGGGCAGCACGATTCGCTATACTACTGATGGCTCCGAACCCACCGGCAGTTCTACTGCGTATAGTGGTGCGATTTATGTCAATTCCATTACCGTGCTTCGGGCGCGGGCTTTCAGAAGTGGCTACGCTGCCAGTGATGTTGCTTCGGCGACTTATCTCATTGGAGTAAATCATGATTTGCCCGTTGTTTGTATCAATACCGACCCCGACAATTTGTGGGACGACCAAATCGGCATTCATGTGACAGGCACGAATGGCATCACAGGAAACTGTAACGATACGCCAAAAAATTATAATCAACCCTGGGAACGCCCCGCCAATATTCAGATGTATGAATCCGATGGTACATTTGCTTTCAATATTGATGCAGGAATTTCGATTTCGGGCGGTTGCTCGCGCAATAATGCACAGAAAAGTCTCAATATTGCCACAAAAAAAATATATGGTACGGAACAAATTGATTATCAATTATTTCCTGAAAGAGACCAACACGAATTTCGTCGCTTTAAATTGCGTAATGCAGGGAATGATTGGGGAAGAACGAGTATGTGCGATGCCGTTGTACAGGAATTGGTAAAAGAAGATGTGGACATTGAAGCATCGGGTTTTCGTCCTTCGATAGTCTATTTGAATGGTGAATATTGGGGATTGATGAATATTCGCGAAATATACAGCGAGCATTATCTCAATTACAGATTTCCCAAAATAGATAAAGATAGCGTGGACATACATTTCCTTCATTTGTATGGCGATGTAAATGAATGGGATATTGAGGTGAAAGAAGGCGACCCGCAGGCATTTTTGGATTTGTACAATTTTGTAAAAGACAACAGCATGAACAATGCCGCCAATTATGCACAGGTCAAAAACCTCATGGACATCAATGAATACATCAATTATAATATCATACAAATCCATTCGGGAAATACCGATTGGCCCTCCAACAACGTGCGCGTATGGCGCGACCAACGCGACGGAAAATTCCGATGGATTCTGTTTGACACCGATTTTGCATTAGGCAGACAAGAAAATGGCAGCAATAGTCGCACCGCCAATCCGCCTTCTTTCAATACACTCTACCAAGCAGTACGCAGCGACCAGTCGGGTTGGCCCAATGATTATGCCTCTACCCGAATGTTACGCAGATTGCTCCAAAATACCGAGTTCAAAAATGAATTCATTCAGCGTTTTGCTACGCAAATTAATGTCTTATTTGACCCGGCACGCGCTGCTGCTATTGTTGATAATTTCAAAGCCAACATGCAGCCCGAAATGCAAGACCACCTCACGAAATGGAATCTCAACGGACAATCCGTATCTACTTGGGGAGGGAAAGTGGACCGTTTAAAGAGTTGGTTGTCAGAGCGTCCGCCGTATATGCGACAGCACATTCGGGATTATTTCGGTATTGGCGGCACTTACAATCTCACGCTTAATTTCAACCAAAATACAGGCGGCGTAGTCGCGGTGAATAGCAATGAATTTGTCGTGCCGTTCAATTATACCGGAAATTATTTTGACAATATTCCTCTCCAACTTCGCGCTGTTCCCAATCCGGGTTATCGTTTTGTGCGTTGGCAGGAAACGGGCAATACCAATGCCTCTATTACGGTCAATTATTCATCAGCGCAAACGCTCACACCTGTTTTTGAACCTGCTTTGGATGTGGTGATAAATGAAATTCATTATCATCCGAGTGATTCAATTAATGAAAAAGAATTTATCGAAATTTATAATCCCGACACCAAAGCGCGTGATTTGAGTGATTATGAATTTTCGGAAGGAATTTGTTTTAAATTTCCAAAGGGAACGACCATCAATCCCGGTGAATATATCGTCATAGCGGCAGATGCTACGCAGTATTTGGGCAATGGTTATCAAGTCTTTCAATGGGAAGAAAGCAAGCTTAATAATGACGGTGAAAAGCTCTGGCTCGACAATTCAATCAGCGTTCAAATTGATACGACTCGTTATAATGACGGTATTCCGTGGGCATTATTGGCAGATGGATTTGGGGCTTCATTGGAATTGAATTATCCCGTTCCGGCGGATAATATTGCGCCTGCGGATTGGCACGCTTCCGCACCTACGGGCGGTACTCCGGGCGCACAAAATTCCACGCCTTGCACCAATCCAACGCAGCAAATTGTCATCAATGAAATCAATTACAACTCCGATAATCTCACCAATCCCGGCGATTGGATTGAATTACATAATCCAAATTCTACAAGTATAAATATTTCTAATTGGCAATTTTATGATTCGGAAAATACCTTTACCATTCCCGCAGGTACGACGCTCGAAGCCAATGATTTTCTGGTACTTGCGGAAGACGCGGCTTTATTTGGCAGTATATTCCCGCACCTGAATAATGGCACTGATTTTATCGGTAATTTGGCATTCAACATCAGCAACGGCGGTGAGCGCGTCAGCCTTTTTGACCAAAATAAATGCCTTGTGGATGAGTTGCGATTTGATGATAATATGCCCTGGGACACCATTCCCGACGGCAATGGTCCTACGCTCTCATTAATCACCCCAAATTCCGATAATCTACTCCCTCAATCATGGGAAGCCTCTTCCGAAATCAATTCCGCATACGGCACACCAGCACGCGAAAACACGCCATGCCCGGAAGTTGCCCTTCAAATTCCTTCGGTGATTTGTGCAGGCGTACCAACCACTTTGAAAATTGATAATACCTACGATGACATGACCTTTAATTGGTTTGCCTTTGGTGCTTCGCCTGCCAATTCGACGGCAGATTCTATCACCGTTGTGTGGAATAGCGGCGGTACATATAATGTGCAATTGCTGACCAATTATTTTGAATGTCCAAAATCCTATATCCAAGCCGTCACCGTTGAGGACTGCAATACCGCACCGCTTATTATAGATGATAATTTTTCTACTACGGAAGAAAATATGGTATCAGGCGATGTCATGCTCAATGACAGCGACCCCGACGGCGACAATCTTACAGTCAATACCACGCCCGTCATCAATCCTTCCAATGGAACAGTAGTCATCAATCCCGATGGCACATTTAGCTACACGCCCAATCCTGATTTTTATGGAACGGATAATTTTACCTACGAAGCCTGCGACGATGCAAGCCTAGGAACAGTCATCACCACGCCGGGCAGTTTTTCCGGCGAAGTGGCTTCAGGCGCGGACGATGTGGAGGAACTTTCGACGGGTGTTATCGAAGTCACGAGTACCGATTTGGATTTGATGGAAGATAGTCCGAGCATCTATACTGCCGTTGGTATCCGAATTAGGAATATCAGTGTGCCGCAAGGCGCAACGATTACGGGGGCATACTTGGAGTTTGTGGCAGACGAAGCGCAAAGCGTAGCTACCTCATTGACTATCAAGGCAGAAGCAACGGGCAATGCGGCTGCCATTCCCACGACTGCTTACGCATTGACCAATAAAAATAAAACGAATGCATCAGTGGCATGGGCAAATATTCCGGCGTGGACGATAGGCAATACCTACCAAAGCGCAGACATCAGCACGATCATACAAGAACTGGTCAATCGCGGTGATTGGTCAAGTGGTAATGCCATGACTTTCATCATTGAAGGCTCAGGCACACGCACTGCCGAGTCCTTTGAAGGTACTGCCCGAACCAAATTATTTATTGATTATGAAACGACTTCATCCGGCAATCCTGCGAGTACTTCGATTTGTGAAATAGCGGTGGTGACGATTAATGTTGCGCCCGTAAATGATGCGCCGACCGCAACCAACGGAACAGCCACAACCAACGAAGACAACCCCTTCAACGGAAGCGTGATGACCGATGTGACGGAAGTGGACGGCGATGTATTAATCATGAATACAACACCGATTTCGGATGTGTCGAATGGTACATTGACCCTTAATTCAAACGGAACATACAGCTACGTACCCGATGCAAATTTTTCCGGTACGGATAGTTTTACTTATGAAATTTGTGATAATACAAGCCCCGCATTATGTACACAAGCAAGCGTTACGATAACAGTCAATGAGGTCAACGATACGCCCATTGCAATGATTGACTTTTATAATATACAAGAAGATACGCCTGTTTTCGGCGATGTATTGGCGAATGATAGCGATGTTGAAAATCAAACATTAAATGTTACAACGGTATCGAATCCCGGCAACGGTACGCTCAATCTCAATCCCAACGGTACATTTACCTATACGCCCAATACTGACTTTTCCGGTTTCGATACCTTCACTTATGAGGTCTGTGATAATGGCTCTCCCGTCGAATGTAATACGGCAGCAGTCAATATCAATATTATCGGAGAAAATGATGCGCCAACTGCCGTAAATGACAATGCGACTACCCCAGAAGAAACCTCGAAAACAGGCAATGTTCTCAATAATGATAATGATGTGGATGGTGACAACTTGACCGTCAATATTACGCCGATTACACCGCCTCAAAACGGTTCGTTTTTCCTCTTGGCAAGTGGCGTATATTCGTACACACCCCATACGGATTTTTACGGGACGGACTTTTTTGAATACGAAATTTGTGATGATGGCAACCCCGTATTGTGCGATACGGCAAGTGTGACTATTGATGTTACTCCGGTCAATGATACGCCGATTGCCAATGACGATATTTGGGAAGTAGCTGAAAATACCATGTTATCCGATAACGTCATTTTGAATGATATTGACCCGGACGGCGATGCGCTCGGCGTGAATGTAATACCAATTATTTCCCCGACGAATGGTACGCTCGTATTCAATGCTGACGGTACATTTGACTACATGCCAAACACCGGATATATTGGTGCAGATAGTTTTATGTATGAAGTTTGCGAATTGAACAGCAGCAATACCAACACCATAACAGCCAACATTTCCACCGGCACCAACGACATCGAAGAACGCGCCTCCAACGGTTCTATCCTGACAGGTGATGCAACATTGGATATGGTCACTAAAGGTAATACGACCTATAGCACAGGGCTTCGCTATACGAATCTCAACATTCCGGCAGGAGCTACTATTACGAATGCTTATTTGAGTATCAATGCAAATGCAAGTACCAACGATGCCTCCACGCTCAATATTGCCGCACATGATACGGGCAATGCGGGGGCATTTTCCACAGCCGCATACAGCCTGACAAATCTGCCAAAAACAACTGCCGTCACTTGGTCTAATGTACCCGCATGGACAGCAGGTGCAACGTATAATACGCCCAACTTATCGGCTGTCATTCAGTCGATTATCAATCGTGCTGATTGGTCGGCGGGCAATGCGATAAGTTTCATTATTGATGGAAGCGGCACGCGCCGTGCTACTTCATTTGAAGGAGGCAATGCGCCGCAATTGCACATTGAATACGAACTTTTCCTTTGCGATATAGCTACGGTCAATATCAATGTCGTACAGCCTTGTGTTGACATCGAATTGTACGCTTTCCTCGAAGGACCTTACGACCCAAATACAGGCGAAATGCAAACCAATCTTAATAATAGTCGCGGCTTATTGCCCGGACAAACACCCGCGAGTGGACTGGCGACTCCTACACCCGCCGGACAGCCTTATAACGCTGCCCCCTGGAATTACACAGGCACAGAAGGCGCAGATTGGACGGATGCAGATTATGCTGATGATGTAGTGGATTGGTTACTCATCGGCTTCCGAACGGGAACGGATAAAAGCACGGAAGTGACACGCACCGCTGCTTTATTGCACAATAACGGAAGCATAACTTTTCCTGACAGATGCGCTCTGACGACTGCAATGGGTACTTCGTTTTACATCGTCATAGAGCACCGCAATCACATTGGTGTGATGACTCCGCAACTCGTAGATGTGGTCAATAATACCTTGTTGCATGATTTCAGATTTGCGGATAGTTTTCGTGATGTGACCAGTTTCGGACAAAAGCAACTTGCCACAGGCGAGTGGGTGATGTTTGCAGGAGATGGCGATCAGTCTGATTTTCCGAGTTACGATGTGAACGGAACGGATAAGACGATTTGGTTTGATAATAATGGTATTTTCGATTATTATTTTTCGCCGGATTTTAATTTGGATGGTGATATTAATGGGCAAGATAAAACGCTTTGGTTTGAGAATAACGGTATTTCCTCGCGGGTACCGAAGTAGCCATTCAGTTTAATAAAATATTTTTATTTAGAATGCACAAATTGAACAGGAAAGTACTTTCTTGTTCAATTTGTGCATTTTTGTTTTACGTAGAAAATATAAAATAGATTTCAATGTAATTATATTTTACAATGTCACAAATCTCATGTTTTTTGTCGTATTTTGGGGCGAATTGGTACGGTTCTTAGAAAATACATAGTAATTATTTTTCAAGTGTCAAACACCACCACAATCCTGTTCATATGAGATTCTCTATTCACACACTTTTTCTCCTTCCACTTTTTTTATTGATGTCCATTGCCGGGTATGCCCAGTTGGATTTAGATTTTAGCCATACACGAGGCTATTATAATTCGACCTTTCAATTGAGCATCATTTGCGAAGACCCTAATGCGACCATTCGATATACTACCAATTTTACGCTACCAAGTGCAACCAACGGAATAACCTATTCCGGTCCAATAACCATCAGCTCAAATACGACGCTGAGGGTTTTCGTGTATAATGCCTTAGGAGATAGCAAAACCCAAGCCCACACTTATTTATTCCCCAATCAGGTCAAAAACGAAAGTTATATGGGGACGTTTATTACCAACGACCCGACACTGGGACCGCAATTTGAAGCGGGATTGCTCGATATTCCTACCGTATCGCTCATTACACCGAATACGATTGATGACGTAGCTCCTCTTGCCGGTTCATTTGAGTTTTTCTATGCTCGGGAAAATCTGGGGGCACACGAAGATTGCGGTATAAAACTCTTTGGCGCGACATCCACGACTGCGCCCAAAAACAGTCACAGGGTTTACTTTCGCACTGAATTTGGCAGTACTTCTTTTAAAGAAAAAATATACGCCGATGTCAATAATGGCAGCGATGCCGTGACCCGTTTTGACCAACTCGAACTTCGTGCAGATAATCAAGAATCATTTCAAAATAATTTTGAAAATACACGCACGTATATCGGTCCGCGATTTTTGGATAATACTATGATAGCGATGGGACACGTACACAGTCAGGGACGCTACGTGCATTTTTTCAAAAACGGCGAATACATGGGGCAGTACTACCTCCGCGAACGCATGAACGACAATTTCATGGAAGATTATTTCGGCGGCGTTGAGGAAGATTATGAGACGATAGATGGTTCGGGTTTTGGCAATTTGGGAGGAACTTGGACACCCGGAACGCCCATTGATGGTACGGGTGCTTTGTGGAATACAATGGTGGCGGCATCTACCGATTTTGATACATGGAAAGAATACATCAATGAGCAAAACTACTTCGATTTTATGCTCACATGGATGTGGGGCAATCATGAAAACGAAATGAAAGCCGCCGGTAATCATGATGAACCAACCGAATTTATGTTCCGCATCAACGATGGCGAAGGTGTATTTACCTATTACGATGCTTATTTGGGCGTCACGAATATTGACCGTACTGACCCGAATGGTGTTGGCTCGCATAATGCAGCCGGACACGACAATATTTTCAGAAATCTATATAACGAAGCTGATTCTGATTTCCGAACGGCATTTGCCGATAGAGTAGAGTGCCATTGTTTTAATGAAGGGGCTTTGACTCCTCAAAAAATGATAGATAGAATTGACACCATCGTAGCCGAAATCCAATTGAGTATGATACCCGAAGCCGCCCGATGGGGCACACAGAGCGAGGGAGAATATCCAAGCGCGGCTTTTAATCAAATTAATCAAGCCAAACAAAATTATATCCCATTCCGAATGGATATTTTAATCAGCCAATTGAAAAACCGAAGCCTTTATCCCAGCAATAACAACTCCGTTCGGTTCAGCGATTTGGGCGGTATATTCCCTGCGGGTTATCAATTGACATTGACGAATACCAATAATAGCGATTACGAAGTATATTATACATTGGATGGCACCGACCCCCGATTGGCGGATGGCGCATTGAATCCTAATGCAATTTTATATACCGGAGCAACGACCTTGCCTTCGGGTGTACACAAAGTCATCGCACGTTCTCGCCACAAAACGCGTATTAATACGAGCCGAAATAAATGGTCTGCCATGTGTCCGCGTACATTTTATATTGATGTCGCGTATTCGGATATTATCATTAACGAAATCCAATACAATCCGGATAGTTTATGTGCTGCAACAGATTCTACTGAGTTGGATTTTCTCGAACTGCACAATATAGGCACTACCCCGATTGACCTCGCCGATTGCGAATTCACAAAAGGCATCACGTATAAATTTCCTTATCCTTCCGTCATTCAACCCGGTGGCTACTTGGTTTTGTCGGAGGATATTACGGAGTTTCAAGCGGTTTATGGCTTTTCTCCTTACGGTCAATATCGCGGTAGCCTCGACAATAGCGGCGAAAATCTTACCCTCGTCAATTCGATGGGAATGCTTATAGATTCGGTAGCTTATAACGACAGAGGCATCTGGGATGAAGACCCCGATGGCGGCGGTACTTCACTCGAATTGCTTGACCCTTATTCAGATAATGATGATGCGATAAATTGGTTCCGTTCGGATAATTCTTGTGGTACGCCTGCGGCGAAAAACTCACGTATATGTAGCGGTATAGCGGATTCTATTGTGATTAATGAAATTAATTATAATTCAAATAATGGCGTCACCGACCCCGGTGATTGGGTAGAATTGCACAATCCGACAGCCAATACAATTGATATTTCCGGCTGGACATTTTATGATAGTACGAACGAATATATTATGCCTGCGGGAACGATGATTGGTGCAGGTGAATTCCTTGTTTTAGTAGAAAATAAAACGATGTTTAGCAGTTCATTTCCTCATTTAAATGCTAACCAATATCTCGGAGATTTTGTGTTTGGATTGAGTAATAAAGGCGAACGCGTTTCGCTTTTTGATGAAAATAAATGTTTGTCTGATTATGTGGTGTATGATGACAGACTTCCCTGGGATACGATTCCCGACGGCAACGGTCCTACACTCTCATTAATCACGCCTGATTCCGATAATACCTTGCCACAATCATGGGAAAGTTCGTCCAATATCAACTCAGCATTCGGTACACCCGGACGTGCCAATGAGCCTTGTTTGGAGCAGACGCTCATCATTCCTGATACGATATATGCAGGTATAGATACGTTGATGACGGTAGATGTTGCTAATGCTGATGTGAATTACACTTGGTTTATAACGGGAGGTGGAGTTTTATCTGCGAATAATGCAGATTCTACGATAGTCAATTGGGCAATTCCGGGTACGTATAGTGTTCAATTAATTACCAATTATTTTGAATGTACAAAAGTATATAACAAACAAGTCGTTGTGGTTCCTGCTTGTGTGGACATTCAGTTATTCGCGTGGCTCGAAGGTCCATACGATGATGGTATTGGTGAAATGACAACCAACCTCAACACCGTTCGCGGTTTGCTCCCCGGACAAACGCCCGTCAGTGCCCTTGCCGTACCAACTCCCGCCGGACAACCTTACAGTGCAGCCCCGTGGAGCTACGCCGGAACCGAAGGTGCAAGCTGGACAGATGCCGATTATACAGGCGATGAAACAGACTGGGTGCTCGTATCCATGCGAACGGATATCAACAAAAGTTCGGAAATCGTCATGACGGCGGGCTTGCTCAATAAAGATGGTAGTATTGATTTTCCTGACCGTTGTGCTTTATTATCGACAATGGCAGATTCAGTGTATATCGTACTCGAACATCGCAATCATATCGGCGTGATGTCTCCTGCGAAAATGCCGATAGCAAATAATGAATTGTATTACGATTTCAGAATGTCTGACAGCTACCGCGACCCAACCAGCTTTGGGCAAAAGCAGCTTCCCTCAGGCGAATGGTGTCTATTTGCCGGCGACGCCGACCAATCCGATTTTCCAAGTTACGATATACAAGGTACAGACAAGACACTTTGGTTTGATAATAATGGTGTTTTTGATTATTACTTTGCGCCTGACTTCAATTTAGATGGCGATATCAACGGGCAAGACAAATCGCTTTGGTTTGATAATAACGGCATTTCTTCGCGGGTGCCGAAGTAAGAATATAAAATCATTTTTTTGCAAAAAACACCTTTAAAAGTCGTGTTTGTGCGAACATCTTTACCATATATCCGTATTACAATTAATTCGAGTTGTGAAAAACGATGATTCATGATTAGTCATCTGGCGTTTTACTTCGTAAAATCTGCTAAAAATCAATCACTGATTACCGAATTAACCGATTTTACAACTTGAATTAATTGATAAACCTACCTTTTACCATACCAACATAATTAAACTCCACTACTGCGTGGCATAGTTTTTGGATATGTACATAATTAAAAGTCAGCACCTTATTGAGGTGGTGCTTTTTTAATATAATTAAAAACCTGATAAAAAGTACATATCCTAACGCTGTACAAGCGCACACATTAAGTAGAAACCTTTATTCAACATTGCATTTTTTCAGAACAACACATTAGAAAATCAATATTTTCTAACCAAATGGATTGTCTAATTTTCAAATAGTTTGA
>JAHDEO010000079.1:9156-19122 GCA_020628725.1 Saprospiraceae bacterium | reverse complement strand
GGTACGGGATTCACCAACTAAAACTTGACCGAAGTAAACTATGTCAGAAGCCACGCTTATCATGGCGGTTTCGAGGATATTGATGCTTGTTTGATAAGTGCAATTGGCGGTGCAATTTAGTAAGGTAAATGAATAATTTGCCGGCTCTGTGGGATTTACGGTGATGACGGGGCTTGTTTCGCCTGTTGACCAAGAGAGGTCAGAGTCTTCATTAATTTGATAAATGGCAACTTCTATACTACCTTCATTATCATGGTAATGTGAATCTCCCAATGTAAAAGACAACATTTCACCGTCACCTGTAAATTCATATTCATAGACATTCAGCGCATCCGGTACATCATCAATTGGGCGCAGATGGTCGAAAGGTGTGATAGAAAGTGCGCCGGGTTGGTTAATAATCACATCATTATCATAAAAATAAGCTGCGTCAAAATATTTTTTATTTGGTAAATGATAATATAATCTGCCTTTGGCAATTATTCTGTATTTCACACCTGCTACGGTTGGAAATTCATAATTAAAAGCACTCTCATAGGTCATACTAAATTCATCCAGCAAAGCCCCTGCAAAAAGATTGATTTCCTGTCCGTAACAAAGGTTTTCATTTTGCGGATAAATGTTTGTCTCAACGACCTGCACCGTAATACTATCCGAATAAGCGCAGCCGGATACGGTTGTACCGTTGACATAATAAGTCGTTGTGGATGTGGGATTTACATTAATAGTAGTTGTGTTTTCGCCATTGCTCCATGTGGCGGTCGCGGCATTTTCGGCTGTAATGGTGGTTGAATTTCCGTTGAATATCTGCGCCAATGGCGAACTCATCACTATCTCGTAAGGCATTAGAGGCACAGAGATAGTTTCTTCAATTTGCAAACCCGAAGCATCGGTCAGTGTGAGGGTGTAATCACCTACGGAAAGATTGGTGGCGATACTATCTGTACTGCCCGAACTCCAGAGGTAGGTGTAGGGTGGTTGTCCGCCGGAAATATTGGCGGTAATGCTACCGTCGTTTCCATCTTCACAAGTCACATCATCTACGATGTATTCGGGAATTAAATTGGGCGCATTGACGAGGAAACAATCGGCAAAAATGACATTATCCGAGACTTGATTACCTGTGCCGTCGGGATTGCTGTTGGCATTATAAGCACCTGTCGGGCTGCCCCAGTAATTATTGCAGGCATTGACCTCGCTGCCTGTATTATACAATCCCCAACTTGTATTATTTTCAATGGAATTAAAAGCGATATTAGGGTCGTTGCTTTCTGATATTTGGATGCCTGTGGTATTGCTGTGAATCCAATTTTCTCGAATCACAGGCGAGACATCGGCATTTATCCAAATCCCTCTGACATTATTTCTGAAAGTACTGTTGGTGATTTCGCAAGGGGCTTGTACGCGCACAGCGCAGTCGTAGGTATTATAATAAGTTTCAATTGCCAATCGCTCGAATATCGTGTATTTCAAGCTGTTATCTACACTCCCATCCAAAAATGCCAGCGAACCGCCACCACGACCACTGGTGCTGTAAAATTTGATACTATCCTGCTCCGTACCTTCTGCTATCACTGTACCGTAGATGTGCATGTCCCTATTTCTATCGCCCAAATCGACCCATACACCGGGTTCGATAGTGAGGGTTTTTTCTAAGGGTAAAGTCAAATCTCCAAATAAGTAATACCTGAAACCACTGGTATCTGCATTGGGCCACACGGAGGATTCTTCCAATGAATTATCAAAGAAATAAATGGCGTTCAAATCATTACTCGGACCAAAACCACCTACGGAATTGGCATCTGAAAAAACATCATAAATATTATTAGCAAAAGAACAATGATCAACCGATACATTGTCAGCTTTATTGATATACAAACCGCAATCATAGGTGTTGTAATAGTTTTCAATACCTAATTTATTAAATTCGGTGTATAACAAACTGCCTGTACTGCCTGCCAAAAATGCCAGCGAACCACCGCCCCGACTACTGACACTGTAAAAACGAATGGTATCTTCGACCGTTCCTTCCGAAATTAGATGACCGTGAATATGGAAATCCCTGTTTCTATCAGGTAATTCGACCCAAACACCGGGTTCGATAGTCAGCGTATCACCTTCCGCTAAGGTCAAATCTCCAAAGAAATGGTATCTGAAACCACCGGCATCTGCGATGGGCCACACAGACGATTTATCCAACGAATTATCGAATAAATAAATGGCATTCAAGCTATTATTGGGACCAAAATCGCCTACGGAAGTGGCATCTGAGCGTACATCATTGACATTATTGGCAAACGAACAGTAATCTACCGCAACTTCGGCTTTATAGATATACAAAGCACAATCGTAAGTATTGTAATAATATTCAATGCCTAATTTGTTAAATTCAACATATTGCAAATTGCCGGTACTACCTTCTCGAAATGCGACAGAACCGCCACCGCGGGTGCTATTGCTATAAAAACGAATGTTGTCCTCTACCGTTCCTTCTGCGATTAAATGACCGTCAATATGTAAATCCCTGTTTCTGTCAGGGAATTCAACCCAAACACCGGGTTCTATTGTCAGTGTATCATCTGCCGCCACAGTCAAATCCCCAAAGAAATAATACCTGAAACCACTGGAATCTGCGACGGGCCACACAGCAGAAGTATCCAATGAATTGTCGAATAAATAAATGGCAGTCAGGCTATTACTCGGACCAAAATCGCCTACAGAGGTCGCATCTGAACGTACATCATTGACATTATTGACAAACAAGCAATAATCCATCAAAACATCGGCTTTATAGATGTATAAAGCACAATCATAAGTGTTGTAATAGTATGTGGTGCCCAATTTGTTAAATTCAGCATATCGCAAACTACCCGTACTACCTTCCAAAAACGCAATAGAACCGCCTCCCTGACTATGATTGCTGTAAAAACGAATAATATCTTCCTCAGTTCCTTCTGCAATTAAATGACCATGAATATGAAAATCTCTATCCCTATAAGGAAATTCTACATGAACACCTGCGGCTATCGTCAGCGTATCATCTTCCGCGAGGGTCAAATCCCCAAAGAAATGATACCTAAAACCACTGGAATCTGCGATAGGCCATACAGCAGAAGTATCCAGCGAATTGTCGAAGAAATAAATGACATTCAGTTTATTACTCGGACCAAAATTACCTACGGAAGCGGCATCTGAACGAACATCCTGAACATTATTAATGAAAGTGCAGTGGTCAACTGAAACGTCGGCTTTATAGATATACAAGGCGCAATCATAAGTGTTGTAGTAATATGTAATTCCCAATTTATTAAACTCAGTATATTGCAAACTACCTGTACTGCCTTCTAAGAAAGCCAACGAACCGCCGCCTTGACCATGACTGCTATAAAATCGAATGGTATCTTGCGCCGTTCCTTCTGCTATCAAATGACCTTCGATAATAAAATCACGGTCTCTATATGTCAGATTAATTTCGACACCCGCTTCAATCACGAGTGTCACCGCCGAATCTACGGTAACATCAGCAGTGACCACATAAGGGCTACCTGCCAATGTTAGTGTATCATCTTGAGTGATATGCCCGCTAATATTAGTAGCATTTACAGACGTATTAATAATTAAAAATAATAATGTGGTGAGGTAAAATGGTAAGTAATATTGGTTTCTCATAATGACTGACTTTAGAATACACCTATCCATAGGTACTAAGTGCAGCACATCAGATGGACAGGGAGAATATTGAGTTTTTCGGGATTGTCATAGTGTATTGAATGGCAAGGAAGTCATTACAAAGTTAATAAAAAAATAATACGGGAAAAATGTGTTATGCAAAATATTCTTAGTGACAACTTATTAAGCATAGAATATTTAAGGATGTAAAGGTGAGCAAAGTAAAAGGTATTCAATCAAAAATCGAAAATCAAAGATCATTCAATCGTTTAATTTTCCAACGCTTATGCGTCCAAAGCCAATATTCAGGTTGTTCAATAATTTGCTGTTCAAGGAGTTGAACGTGCTTTTCGGTGATTTCGCCTTTTGGAGTATCTGCTGGGTTTTCTTCGATTAATTCCAAATCAAAGCGATACCTACCGCGTTTGATTTTATGAATTTTTGCATAAATAACAGGCAGGTTATACTCGCGTGCATATTTTTCAGCACCATAAAAAACGGCAGTATCCTGATTCAGAAATTGTGTCCAATAATGACTTTTAGAAGTCCGCGAAGGCGATTGGTCGGAGCCAAAAACCATGATATAACGCTCATCTTGCAGCTCCTCAAATAATTGTTTCGTCCGCTTCACCGATACCAATTCCAATCCAAATCGCGTGCGTGATTGCTGGATTTTTTTATCGAAAAATTCATTTTTCAAAGGCGAATAAATCCCAATCACCCGATGCTGCACCAGTGGTTTGAATCGCAACACCGCCAATTCCCAATTATTATAATGTCCTGAAATGATAATTGCGCTACGTCCTTCGGCATGAAGGCGATGAAAAATTTCCGTCCCCGAAGGCGCACATCTACGCAATGCCTCCTCATCCGAAATACTGAACAGTTTCACACTCTCCACAATTATATCACAAAAATGACGGTAAAATTTACGGCTAATTTCACGGATTTCTTGTGGTGATTTTTGTGGAAATGAATTGGTGAGATTTTCAATGACTACCTTCTTTCGATACGGAAAAACATAATAAACCAATGCAAACACTACATCCGATAAACGATGCAGCCACCACATTGGCAGCCAAGATAAGGGCTTTAAAAAAAGGTAGTATAACAGCCCTGAAATCATGCTTTATCAAGACTAGAATGACTGTCTAATACTTTCAAACAATCCTCCAGTTCTTCATCCGTATAAGCCAAAAAGTAAACATCTTTCAACTTAGAATCAGTATTGGATTGAAGATAGTTAACCGCTTCATTAATGAGCCTCGAAGAAATACTTTCAGAATCACCCTCCGCCATACCCGTAGCGAACAAGGGAAGGAGAATAGAACTCAAATTTTGGTTGAGCGAGTCCGCTTTGGCGAGTGCATTGCTGACACATTGCTGGATATTGCCAATTGGCTGATAACCAATACCTACCTGCCCGTGTACGGCTGCTGCGTGGAGGATTTTTTTCACGTTATTGGTACGTTCCAGTTCGCCTGAACCTGTGGCAATTACTGTTGCATGTTGTACTACAATATTATTGCCCACTTCGCGGCGTAGCATCTCTGCGACGAGGTCTTCTTTTACATTACCAACACCATCTTTACGTGCGCCCATGTAGCGAATGATACCCGAAATGGAGTTTTCGTAAAAGCGCGCCATTTCCATATTAGTATTTTCCGAATTGACCCAAATATCTACACCTTTTACATTGCGAATATCGCCCGTAATCAAACCGACTTGCGCGTTTTGTCCTTTGATTTTATAGTGGTATTTTTCGGTGATTTGGAGTGGTTTTGCGCGTCTCACGGGTGTACCATCACCGCTTTGTGCTGCAGCTAATTCTGCTTTTGTTTCTGCCAATTCACTTTTGAGTTGTGTATTGGTTTCCAATACTTTATCGGTATCTGCGCCCTTCATAGTCCATGAAGTACCCAAGTACCAAATAAAGGCAAAAGCTGCCATCGCCCCTCCTACTTGGAAATTGAGCAAATTGCCCGATGTTGTACTCTCCGGGAAAAAGGAAAATATCAAAAACACCGGAAACAAGGCAATCAACAGCCATGACAATACGGCATTTGAATTATTTTTGTTTTTTACCAAAAAGTGCATCGCTGCCCCCAGTGCGAGACAAGCCACTCCGATAATGAGGTATATATATCTTTCGTCCATGATGAATGAAGTTTAAGTTCAAGTTTAAAGACGTTCAAGAAGGTGTTTTGGCTGCGCCAAAAACGATTTTATCGTTACTAAACCTTAAACTTCTACTAAACCTTGTGCTTATTTAACAGATATTGACAGGCAATAATTGTTTTGGCGTCTTGTATTATATTACTTTTTAAAGCCTTACCCAATTCGTCTAATGAATATTCAAGCATAAGAATGTCCTCATGCTCATTATCCAAACCGCCTCCGATTTCTTTATTGCCCTCATTATCGACTTCGGCATAAAATAAAAATATACGCTCCGAAGAAATGCCCGGCGATGTAAAAATAACGGATATTTCCTCAATATGATCCACTTCATAGCCGATTTCTTCCATGATTTCGCGTTTTACGGCGACTTCGGCGGCTTCTCCTTCGTCTATTAATCCGGCGACAATTTCGACCATCCATGCATCATGCTTGCGATGCGGTGGATAACGAAATTGCTTGATAAGCAAGACTTTCTGCGTATCAGTATTATAGACTACGCAGGCAGCACCATCTCTACGTTTGAAGTTAAAATAAGTTAATTCATCTGACATCTCGCCATTGAATTTCTCATAACGCAGACGGGCGGCTTCTATCTGAAAAAAATTATCGAAAAGAATCTTTTGTTCGGCAATATCTAATTTCATGGTGATTTGAATTTGCTCGTAAGATAAGGATTCTTCAAATATCGCTATGACTATTTGAGCAAAGTCTCATCATTGTGTGCAAAAAAACGATAAAAGCACATCACATACGCGATTATATTATTTTTTATGTAGAAATAATCTAAATAATAAATTTTTATTGTGATAATGCATTTGTAGAGCGAAATAAATATTAATTTAATGCTTCATTTCAATAGAATATTATTTTTTATTTCTTAATTACCTTTTAAAATACGGTTTGTTTATTTTTTGATACTAATAAAATGAATGTCTAAAGAGTTTAAAGTTTGTTTTTTATCAGAAAAATAAATTCCTTATCTATTCTGAGTTACAGGTTTCTCTTAGACTTAAACTTAAACCTATTATATCACACTATGAAAGTACCGATTACCATTACGGTGAATGGCAAAAAGCACCAAGCTGAAGTAGAAGCACGGACGCTGCTTGTCCATTTTCTCCGCGAACACCTGCGCCTTACAGGCACACACGTTGGTTGTGACACGAGTGGCTGTGGGGCTTGCACCGTTCTACTCAACGGCAAAGCCCTCAAATCCTGCACCATGCTGGCTGTTCAAGCCGATGGTCACGAAGTTACTACCATTGAAGGCATGGCAACCAACGGCACGCTACATCCCATTCAAGAGGGTTTTCATCAGAAACACGGCTTACAATGTGGTTTCTGCACACCCGGCATGGTCATGACCGCCGCCGACCTCCTTTCCAAAAATCCGAACCCGGATGACCACCAAATCCGTGAAGCACTCGAAGGCAACTTCTGTCGCTGTACCGGTTATCACAACATCGTAGAATCCGTAAAATATGCGGCTAATGCAATGAGTGAATGACTGAATGAGCGAATGAGTGAATATATAATGCGACAATGTGTCAATGCGATAATGCGTCAATGAAAATCATTATAGCACAAGCGCATCACACCATTATCACATTAAAAACATTCACTCATTCAAAATATTGTCGCATTGCAGCATTAACGCATTGTCGCATTATATATTCACTCATTCAATATTCACTCATTCACTCATTAATTATCGCATTACATCATTTAAGCATTAACACATTATGACGTACATAGGAAAATCAGTTAAACGCTTAGAAGACAAGCGTTTTCTCACGGGTAAGGGCAAATACACAGATGACATTGTATTGCCCGGTATGACCCATGCATATATCGTGCGTAGCCCACATGCACACGCACGCATCCTCAATGTCAACACCAGTAAAGCAGAAGAACTTCCCGGTGTAATTGCAGTATTCACGGGAAAAGATGTCGCTGAAGTCAACGGCGTACCTTGTGGTTGGCAAGTCAATTTCAAGAACGGTGACACCATGAAGGAACCGCCACACAAACTGCTCGTAGCAGACAAAGCCCGACACATGGGCGATGGAGTTGCTATGGTTATTGCCGAGGATTACGCTACGGCAAAAGATGCGGCAGAATTGATTGTGGTGGATTATGACCCGCTTCCGGCGGTGACCAATACCGCAGATGCTCTCAAAGCCGGAGCACCTACTGTTCACGACGATGCACCTAACAACATCTGTTTTGATTGGGAATTGGGAACAGATAAGGCAGTCGTAGATGCAGCATTTGAAAAAGCGCATCACATCACTACGCTTGAGTATGAAAATCAGCGCGTCATCCCGAATGCTATCGAGCCGCGTAGCGCGATAGGGCATTATGATGATACGAATGAACGCTATACCTTATATACCAGTTCGCAAAATCCGCATTTAATACGTTTATTATTGTGTGCTTTTGTATTGGGAATTCCTGAACATAAAGTTCGCGTAGTATCGCCTGATGTTGGGGGAGGGTTTGGTAGTAAAATTTTCCATTATACGGAAGAGGCGCTCGTAATTTGGGCATCCAATCAAATCAAACGTCCTATCAAATGGACGGCGGAGCGTAGTGAAAGTTTCCTCACTGATGCACACGGGCGCGACCACGTCACGAAAGCAGAAATGGCATTTGACGCAGATGGTAATATCCTCGCCATGCGTGCTAAAACTATTGCTAATTTGGGAGCTTATCTATCTTCATTTGCACCTGCTGTACCCACTTGGTTGTATGGTACGCTCTTGCAAGGGCTTTATACGACTCCGGCAGTTCATGTGGATGTTACGGCGGTATTTACCCACACTACAGCAGTAGATGCATATAGAGGTGCAGGACGTCCTGAGGCTACTTATCTGCTTGAAAGACTGATGGATACAGCCGCTCTCGAAATGAAAATGGATCCTGCCGAATTGAGAAAGAAAAATTTCATCCCGCCATTCGACGGTATTGAGCAGGAGGGCTACACTACACAAGTCGCACTCCAATACGATAGTGGTAACTACGACCGTGTACTTGACCGAGCACTCGAAATGGTGGATTATAAAAAATTCCGTGCAGACCAAGCCGCAGCCCGTAAAGAGGGGCGTTTGCTTGGTATCGGATTTTCAACTTATATAGAAGCTTGTGGTATTGCGCCGTCGGCTGTCGTAGGTGCATTGGGTGCGCGTGCGGGCTTATTCGAGTCGGCTCATGTGCGTGTACATCCTACAGGCAAAGTGAGCGTTTACACAGGCGCACACTCGCACGGACAAGGGCATGAGACGACCTTCGCACAGGTGGTTGCCGATAAGTTTGGTATTCCGCTCGAAGATGTTATTCTCGAACACGGTGATTCTGATTCAGTCGCCTTTGGTATGGGAACTTATGGTTCGCGTAGCCTTGCAGTAGGAGGAAGTGCCATTGTAAAAAGTGTCGAAAAAGTCATTGCAAAAGGTACAAAAATCGCCGCTCACTTACTTGAGGCTTCTGAGGCTGATATTGAATTTGCCGAAGGCAAATGGTCTGTAAAAGGAACGGATAAAGCAGTTGGTTTTGGTGATGTATCGCTCACAGCATACGTACCGCACAACTATCCTGAAGGCTTGGAGCCGGGGATGGATTTCTCGAGCTTTTACGATCCGGCGAACTTTACGTATCCATTCGGAGCACACATTGCCATTGTAGAAATTGATAAAGAAACAGGTAAAACGACGCTCCAGCGTTTCATTGCTGTAGATGATGTAGGAAATGTCATCAACCCAATGATTGTCGAAGGGCAAATACATGGTGGTTTGGCACAAGGTATCGGACAGGCACTCTTCGAGGGCGCGATTTACGATGAATCCGGAAACCTGATGAACGGTACATACATGGATTACACGATGCCTCGTGCAGATGATCTGCCGAGCTTTGAGGTAGATAATGCCGTTACGCCTTGTCCGCACAATCCATTGGGTGTCAAAGGAGCAGGTGAGGCAGGATGTATTGGTTCTACGCCTGCAGTCGTCAACGCCGTTATGGATGCACTATCACCTTATGGTATTCATGATGTGAAAATGCCGACAACTTCCGAGCGTGTTTGGAATATCATTCATGCGAATGAAGCATAATGACTAC
>JAHDEO010000079.1:0-9056 GCA_020628725.1 Saprospiraceae bacterium | reverse complement strand
GGAAACTTTAGTTGCCGTGAAAAGTAATTTATTGTAAATAATGAAAATTAATTATGCAGCAACTAAAGTTGCCGCTACGTGGTTCGCGATTTTATAATTTATAAAAAATCATAGCGCATAATCTGAATGAAGATGAGGTATGTTAATTTTTTGCGCTTAATTCTTGTACGGACAGGTCGCGACCTGTCCCTAATCTAACACTATGATACCGGCAAATGTAGAATATTATCGCCCCGGCAGTGTCCGGGAAGCCCTTGAAATGCTTCAAAAATTTGGCGATGATGCCAAATTACTCGCTGGCGGTCACAGCCTGATTCCGGCGATGCGCTTGCGTCTGAGTACGCCTTCACATTTGGTTGATATTGCGGGGATTCCAAATCTCGGTGGTATTGACGATGATGGCGACCATATCACAATAGGCGCGGGAGCAAAGCACAGCGAAGTGGCTAATTCTTATCTCGTTGGCGAACACCTAAATATGCTTGCCGAGGCAGGACATATGATTGGCGATGTGCAAGTCCGTAATTTCGGAACTATCGGCGGTAGCCTCGCACACGCTGACCCTGCGGCAGATTGGCCCGCATTGATGTTGGCATCTGATGCAGTGATTGTGGTTGAAAGCTTGAATGGTAAACGCGAAGTTCCGGCAGCGGATTTCTTCCAAGGTTTATTTACCACCGATTTGAATGATGGTGAAATCTTGACGGAAATTCGTATTCCAAAGCCACCTGCGGGAACACGTTCCACGTATCAGAAATTTGTTCAGCCCGCTTCGCGTTTTGCAATAGTTGGTTGTGCTGCAATGGTTTCCGGTAATGGTACGATTGATAATGCACGAGTAGCTTTTGCAGGTGTTTCGGCGAAGCCGTTCCGTGATTCGGGCGTAGAAGGTGCGCTTGCAGGTAAGGCGAGAAGTGAAGATACTTTTAGCGCGGCGGCGAGCAATGCTGCTGAGGGCGCATCAGTTATGAGTGACCATTTTGCATCAGAAAAATATCGTCGCAACTTGGCGAAAGTCTATGCAAAACGAGCGTTAATGAAACTGCTCTAAATATTTTTGATTGAGTGATTTTTGATTTTTGATTGGATTTCGCTTTGCAAAATTATCATATGAAATATTCGCGTAGCGACCTATCAAAAATCGAAAATCGCTTAATCACAAATTAGATAAATAGGTGAGGTTTGAATGATATTGCTGGCATTGCCCGATTTATCGAACATCTGAATAGTGTAGGTGACTTCTTCGGGATTGGCTTCTGTTGTGGGTAGGCAAATTGGATTGCTATTTAAGCAACAGGAAGCGAAAACGAGTAAAGAAATCTCACCGGAAATGCCATTAGACGCCCCCTGCTGTGGCACAACAGGCACCTTGAAACTCTCCTCAAATCCAGTACGGCTATCCGTGATAATAACATTATTGTCGGGGTCGTCAAGGTCCAAGCCAATATCTCCATCTCCATCTGTATATGCGAAATTGATTCTAAATGTATCAATAGCTTGCAAAACTTCCGATTTGGACACGCTTACAAATTCTATTTCCGGTTCGATAGGGTAGTCGGGCGGTTGTATGCAAGCGGTAATTGCAAGTGCTAATACGATGGATAATAAGACGATATTTTTCATAAGCGAAAATTTTAAGTTAAAACGCTTCTGAAAGATATAATGTTTTTCTGATAAAGCCTAATGTTGCATTTTGAATGATATAGAATGTTAATTTATAGAATGTTAATTATATTTGGGCGAATATATTTATTTGAAACTAATTCATTCAAAATTAAAATTATGAAAATGTATCGTTTATTGATATTGTGCCTTGTGCTCGGTGTAGCATTTGGTGGTTGTAAGAAAAAAGAAGATCCGGGAGCAGCCGCGAAAGCTTTGTGTGCTTGTCATGAACCTGTGCAAAAATTGCAGGATGAAAAGAGAGCAGCAGCAGGTAATTCTGCTAAACTCACCGAAATAGCCAAAAAAGAAGGAGAAGCTCAAAGTTCATCAGGCGAATGTATTAAACAAACCATCGCCAATTTAGCTGCTTCGCTCAAGAAAGAAAAATTTAAGTCCGGCTTATTGGATGCTATGAAATCAGAATGTCCAGAGGCAGAGAAGTTGTATTCAAGGTTTATGAGGTAATCAATACAAATGCAATAAAAAGCCTCCTGAGCACATGTTCAGGAGGCTTTTTTATTGAATATCAGTTATAAAAGAGGTCAGAAGTCAGAACGTTTTACAGTCAGGTGTCAGATAGATTGGGCTAAATTATCGTCTGACATCTGTCTTCTGAGAATGAAATGGTCTGACCTCTCTTTGTTATTCTACAGCATCAAAAGTGAGCGTTTCGACAAAATTGATACCGTTGTCAGTGTATTTTCTGAGCAAGATGACTTCCTTTCTGTCTATTTCAGAGATTTCATAGGTCTCATCATCGAAGGCTGAGAAATCGAGCAGCAATTCTGTCTCATCACTGCTGACTGACCAAGTACCGTTGTCGATGATTTGGTCAGAATTTGGCGTGCATCTGATGTCTCCTTGTTCGAGATTGAATACACCTGTAGAAGAAAAACTGTAGATGTCGTCTCTATCACAAGAGTCCAATTGTGCATATAAGTCTGTGATGACAAAGTTCCCTTGAATCATACCCGGTTCGACGGTATGAGAGACGTAGACCCAAGGATTGTCAGCCAATATTTCTTTGGCGTTAGGTGGGTTGATGAGGTCTTCTCCTTGTTGACAGGCACTCGCAAGAATGATAATGGATAGACCGAGTACCAATGACCATAGTTTTGATTGTTTTGTCATATTGTAAATAGATTTAGATTTGAGAGACCAGAAGTCAGACCGTTTTACTGTCAGGGGTCAGACTTTCTATCTCAAAGGTTTGATAATTAGTTTTTTACACGAAATAAAAAAACTGTTCTATTAGTACATATGATGAAAACAAGAATTGTTCCTTGAAATGTTAAGGTAGGAATTTTAACTTTTGAGGCAAATAAAGAAGCCCGTCCAAACGGACAGGCTTTCAATTTTCTATATAAAGTCGCTGATTAAGCGTCTTCTTCTACAACTGGTGTTTCTTCTTGAACAGGATCTTCTGTTGGTGGCTTGTGCTTCATCTCCTCGTTTTCAGGTTGTTTTTTGTCATCATCGTAGACCAAGAAGTTGATTTCAGCCTGTACTTCAGGGTGCAAATTCGCAACTGCAGTGTAGTTACCGAGTGTTTTGACATCTTCATTGAGTTTGATGTCGCGACGTTCGATTTCTACGTCAAGTTGCTCTTTAATCGCTGCGGCAAGCTGTACATTGGTTACGCTACCAAAGATTTTGTCTGTTGTACCGGTCTTAGCGGCAATTTTGATAACAGCATCTTTGAGTTTGCCTTCCATTTCTTTGTACGCACCCAACATCTGCTCACGACGAGCACGCTCTGCTTCGAGTCGTTTGTCGAGTTCTGCACGATTCGCAGGATTGGCAATAACTGCCATTTTTTGTGGGATAAGGTAGTTACGACCGTAACCGTTTTTGACATTGACTACATCATTTACGTAGCCGAGTTTGTCCACATCTTTCAGTAATATGACTTCCATGATGTTTTATTTTTTTAGTTTATAGTTCGTAGTTCATAGTTCATAGTTTGTGTAGAATATATCTGGAAACTATGAACTATGAACCATGAACTATCAACTGCTTATTTTAACAAATCCGCTACGTAGGGGAGCATGGCGAGGTGGCGCGCACGCTTCACTGCGGTAGCTATTTTACGTTGATACTTCAATGAGTTGCCCGTGATTCGACGTGGGAGTAATTTTCCTTGCTCATTGATGAATTGTAATAAGAAATCAGGGTCTTTATAATCTATATGTTTGATGCCGTACTTGCGAAAGCGACAATATTTCTTACGATTGTTGCCGATATTCGGATTGCTGAGAAATTTGATGTCTTCTCTCGAAGTTCTGCCGGCTCTTCTTTGAACTGCCATTTTATTAAGTTTAAAATAAAATCGAAATACGATTTATCCTTTGTTATCAGAATCGGTTAAATCACCAAGAATGTCGCCGTCAAGGCTGACTTCTTCAGCTACGTCTACTGCCGCGTCTACCGTTTCAACAGTTTCAGTTGCTTTTGCTACGTCGGCAGGAACTTCTACCGTTTTAGCTACATCAGCAGGCACTTCCACAGTAGGCTCTGTTTTGGCTACGTCAGCCGGTACTTCGACTGTCTTTGCCACATCAGCCGGTACTTCTACAGTAGGTTCCGGTTTTGGCTTAGATGCCGATTTTTTCTTTCTTCTGTTATTGTTATTGGTCGCTTTGCGAGCTTTGTTTTTGGCTTCCTCTTCTTCACGTTTTTTAGCGCGTTCTGCTGCGAGCTTGTTTTTACGCTCATCAATGATGCCTGCGCGTTTGTCCTCGTTATACTTGATACCGTATTTGTCCAATTTGACAGATAGGAAGCGAAGGATACGCTCGTCACGACGGAATGCCAATTCCAATTTATCAATGACTTCTCCGGTTTCGGTCTTATACTCAATGGTATAGTAGATACCGGTGTTGTTCTTTTTAATGGGATAAGCGAGCTGTCGCACACCTATCTCATCTACATGAACTATCTCACAACCTTCTTTTTCGAGAAGATCCTTATAGTTCTTGACTGCCTTCTTTATTTCACCATCGGGCAGTGCTGGAGCGACGATGAAAGTGGTCTCGTATTGACGCATTAAAAGAAATTAAGTTCAAGATGAAGTTTAAGCCGAAAAGATTTTTGATTGACTGATTATTAACCTTCTACTTGATGTAGATATTCGTTTTTCAATAAATCAAAATGCAATTTTTATTATTTAATACAATAAAAATTTGAACCCGTATTTAGGCTTGAACGTTCACTTTAAATGAATAAATAATTTTTTGAGCGTGCAAAAGTACGACTTTTCGATGAAAATGTAAAATTTGATTAAGAAAAATTGAGGTAGTTTATAGTTCGTGGTTCATAGTTCGTAGTTTGTGGGTTTGTATTTGCTTTACGTTTGTGAATTGTCTAATTTTGTCAGTGTAACATTTGTTATCATTTTAAATATTTGAGATGCAAAAGATTGTTAGGACGGCTGCGCCGCCGGGTATTGATTTTAGTAAGGATTGGGCTGATTTTTCTTCGGAAGAAAAAAATCAGATTAGAGATGCTTTGTTGGAGATGACGGGTGGACGATGTGCTTATACGGGAAAAAGGATAGATAAAGAACTTGCGGTTATAGACCATTTTATTCCACTTAGTATTAGTCAATCAAGTGATTGGAATAACCTGTTTGTAGTTAATCCAATTACAGAACAATTAAAAAATGATAAATATGATGAAAAATTAATCAGACCTGATGAACCCGATTATAAATTTGACGACTATTTTGATTTTGATAAAAGTAAAATAATTCCTAGTAAAGCCAATCCTGACTATAAGAAACGAGCTGAAATTACTATTAATATTTTTGGACTCAACCATGAAAGTATTCTATCGGACAGAAGTAGGGAACGCAGTAAATATTTAGATAGTATCAAGCAGCAGATAGTGAAAAAACAGGGAAATGGAAAAGATGATAATGATAGAAACATTGATGCTGGCTATAGCAACTTTTCTTTCGGCTTTTATCTTAAAAAAATACGTGAAGAATTAAAAGAAAGATTAGAGGTAGCAGCTAATAAGACTAATGATTATGTTAGCAGTATTCATGTCAAGAAATATTTCTGTATAGAAAATTTTAAAATCGAAAATCTAAAAGGTAAAAAAGAGATTTACTTCTTGGGGGAAAATGGAGATGGCAAAACAATTTTACTTCAAGCAATTGTTCTTGCCTTAAAGGGGCTTTCAGATAAATTTATCTACAAGTACATAAATGTTAAAGATGACGATTTTGTAATCGAAATAAAGGGAGAAAATCAAAAATCTTATGAATATAATGGATATCTAAACCATATTCATACAGATGTCTATGCTTATGGCGTGGGGCGTCTGCGTAATCATAAAGAAAACGAAGATGAAGGTTACTTAACTTTATTTGACTATGATACTTATCTCACTAACCCAATTGAATGGTTCAAAGAAGTAGATAGATTGGAGGCAAAGGGCATCGGTAAATTAGAACTCAGTAATGTTATAAAATTGTTTGAACAACTCTTAGAAAATAAAGTTAGCATAGAGGAAACCCCCGAAGGTGACTACATTTTCAAAGAAAAAAATACGACGCTTGAGTTTCATCAACTTTCGGATGGCTACCGTAGTGTACTCATTTGGGTATCTGATTTACTAAGTCGTTTGGCAGAAAGTCAGCCAGAAGTCAAGGACTTAAAAGACTACAAAGCAGTCGTTCTGGTGGATGAAATCGGCTCATTTCTACATCCTCTTTGGGAATACGAGATTGTACGAAAATTATGTGACTCGTTTGAGGGCATTCAATGGTTTTTTACCACACACAGTCCTATAGTGGTTTTAGGAGCGTCTGACAAGGCGGTTTTTTATAAACTCTATAAGGAGGAAGATGGTATTACGAAAGTGAGTGAACCGTTCCATGCGGAAGTATACGCCAATCGTTTGTTGAGTAATTTTGCGACTTCGCCGCTCTTTAATTTGGAAACGGCGCGTCCGGCAGCCTTTAATGAGGAAAAGCATGAGGATTTGGAGACAGGAAATTACTGGTACAGCCAAATTCACAAAGAGGTCGAAAAGCGTATCAAAAAGAAGCCCTTGCAAGAGGACGAAATACAAAAAGTCATTAGTGGGATTATGGACAGGCTTGAAAAAGCAGGACAGATATGAAAAAAACAGACGATAAAACCAATATACCCAAATCACTAAATAGTGATAGTACCAATAAACGCAGGAATGAGATAATCCAAGCAGGTTGTTATCCAACGGATAAAAATATACATAACCCTGCATTTAAAGCTACAGTAAAAACCTACGATAGCAGATATAAATGTGGAGATATTAAAGAAAAATTCGAGGGATTGTATCATGACAAATGTGCTTACTGTGAAAAACGCACAGAGGAATACCAAATAGAGCATTATCGACCTAAAAGCATTTATTATTGGTTGGCTTACTCTTGGGATAATTTATTGGTGAGTTGTGGAAAGTGCAACTTCTATAAAGGGACAAAGTTTAAGGTAAAAAACAGAGTATCTATAAATGATTATCCCACAGATGACATTCATAACCTGGGCAGTATTTATGATGAAATCGAACGGCCTACATTAGTGAACCCTACAAAAGAGGACTTCTACAAGTATTTAATTTTCTCCGAAAAAGGTCAAGTAGATTCAAAAAACAAAAGAGTGAAATACACCATTGAAGCCTGTAAGATAGATAGAAAAAAGCTCAATGATTGGAGAAAACTCATATATGATGATTACAATAGAGATACAAAACAGTCTAAACGCACAATAAGTAATCCAAATGCTTCAGAGGAAGCAAAACAGAAGGCAGAAGATGAACTTGAATCACATATTATCAAATTTGTAGAAAGAATGAATAACTCTAAAAGCGAATTCACATCTTTCCGAAAATATATTTTCAATAATTGGTTATAAAATCTGTACAAATAACAATAAATGTCAGAACAAGTAAAACGGACAGAACTCAATGACCTCGGCGAATTTGCCCTGATTGACCATTTGACGCGTGATTTTCCATTACAAAATAAATCTAGTGTAAAAGGCATCGGCGACGATGCGGCGGTGATAAATAATGGAAACTTTCAAACAGTAGTTTCGACGGATTTATTGGTTGAGGGGATTCATTTTGATATGGCTTATGTGCCGTTGAAGCATTTGGGCTATAAGGCTGTAGTCGTGAATTTGTCGGATATCTACGCGATGAATGCACAACCGAAGCAGATAACGGTGTCGCTGGCATTGTCGAGTCGATTTTCGGTGGAGGCTTTAGAGGAATTGTATGCAGGTGTGCGACAGGCTTGCGATTATTACAAGGTGGATTTGGTCGGTGGTGATACGACTTCTTCATTGACAGGTTTGCTGATTAGTGTAACGGCGATAGGGCAGGGCGAAGCGGATAAACTCTCGTACAGAAGCGGCGCAAGTGTCGGTGATATTTTATGTATGACAGGAGATTTGGGTGGGGCGTATTTGGGCTTGCAAATCTTGGAACGTGAAAAGCAGATTTTTCTGGAGCATCCCGGCGTACAACCCGAACTGAAAGGTCACGATTATATCATCGGACGTCAACTCAAGCCCGAAGCGCGATACGATGCTATTGAGCAATTTGCGAAAGCGGAACTTGTACCTACTTCGATGATTGATATTTCGGATGGTTTGGCTTCGGAGGTGATGCATATTTGTAAGGCTTCGGGCGTGGGTGCGTATGTGGAGGAAGGACATGTGATGATTAAGCCGGAAGTGTTTCAGACGGCGTTGGATTTTCGATTGGACCCGATTACTTGTGCTTTGTCGGGAGGGGAGGATTATGAATTGCTACTTACGGTGAAGCCGGAAGATATTGAGAAGGTACGGTTTATGAACGATATTGCTATTATAGGAGAAATTGTGGACGCGAAAGATGGCGCGACATTGCACACGAAAGGTGGTAATATCCATCCATTGCAAGCGCAGGGGTGGAAACACTTTTAGTATTTTTGATTGGGTGATTTTTGATTTTTGATTGAATTTTGCAAAGCAAAATTTATAACGACAAATATTCGCGCAGCGAATCAATCAAAAATCAAAAATCGCGGAATCAAAAATCATTTACTTTCTTTTATGAGGTCGTCGATGTCGATATTGACGAGCCATTTGTCGCCTTGTTTGATGTAAGGGACGGCAAATTCATTGCCATTGGGATCACAACAGAAACGGCAGGCAGCTTTGTCTTCTTCGGCGGCACATTTGATTTTCTCGATTTTCATATTGGTGGTCGTAGCTTGTCCTGCCTCAATCATGCTGGCAGTGCGGTAGGCGAGGAAGCGTTTGGTGCTTTCGGTGCCGAGTTGTCCGGCGAGATGGTTTTCTCCTTTATTCATGTGTTGGATGAATTGACGGGTGAGGTCTTCGAGTTCTTTATTT
>JAHDEO010000078.1:4216-19130 GCA_020628725.1 Saprospiraceae bacterium | reverse complement strand
TATCGGGAGATTATTTGGATTACAATAGAAATTCAAAAAACGCTCGTCAAAAAAACTCCTCCGTCAAACAATTTTTTGACAGGCCACCGCCACACCTTATCTTTTGGTGTTAAAACTTTGTTGTGCAGTCTTTGTGTATGGTTTTGAATGTATGATTGAAAGCTACACACCAATATAGGTTTTATTTACATCTTCATTGATATAGTTTGGATTATTATGGGATACAATAAAAAACAGCGACCATACAGAAACGAACGAAACAGACCACGCTATTTGTCATTTGTTAGTGTGATTAGTGGTTTGTTGCTGTTTGGGGTATTAGGAGGTATAGCTTATTCGGAACCCATTACAAAACAAATAAAAAATACTTACAAGACGACCGGTAAAGATTTTGTAAGACCGAAAACTCCGGGTTGTATAGAAGTCGGACAAGAATTTTTCACTCCAATACAAAATATGCCGCGTTTTCTGGGCTGTGAAGATTTGGATATTTCTATTCAAGAGAAAAAGAAATGTGCGGAGAAAAAAATGCTGGAGTTTGTTTATGGAAATATACAATATCCGGCACGGGTATGTAATGTGGAAGGCATGGTTGTTATTAGCTTTACCATAGATGAAGAAGGAAATGTTATCGACCCGAAAATTATAAGAGACATTGGTGGTGGATTTGGTGAAGAAGGTTTGCGTATAGTTCGGTCTATGCCACAGTGGATTCCGGCAGAACAAGATGGCAAACCTGTGAAAGTCAATTTCAATCTTCCTATTAAATTCAAAATCTAAATGAAAAAGACATTATACTTTTTACTTGCGTTCATTGGGATGAATTGCATATCAAATGTAGCGATAGCTTCATTTAACATTCAATATGTACAAACATCATTGGATACGCTAAAACCTTCGCCTATCGAAGAAATTATTGACCCGATACGGGTGATGCCGCGCTTTCCCGGTTGTGAAGATTTGGATATTTCCACTAAGGAGAAAAAGAAATGTGCAGAAGAAAAAATGCTGGAATTCGTCTATGGAAATTTAAAATATCCGGCAAATGCGTGTGTCGAAGGTATGATTGTCATCAATTTTACGATAGATGAAGAAGGAAATATTATCAATCCGAAGGTTGTGAGAGATATTGGTGGTGGCGCCGGCGAGGAAGGTTTGCGTGTGGTAAAATTGATGCCGAAGTGGATTCCGGCGGAAGAATTTGGCAAACTCGTAAAAGTCAATTTTAATCTTCCTATTCGTTTTAAATTGCAGCAATGAAAAAACCATTTCACTTTTATGCTTTACTTGTATTGATTTGTATGAATTGTGTATCAAATGCTGCTATCGCTGCATTTAATGTACAACACATACAAATATCACAGGATACGCTCAAACCTGATTGGGACGAAGAAATATTGGTTAATCCATACGAAATGCCGCGTTTTCCCGGCTGTGAAGATTTGAATATTTCATTAGCTGAAAAAAAGAAATGCGCTGAAGAGAAAATGCAGGCATTTATTTATGATAATTTGAAAACGCCAAAGACCGCCGAAGATTCGTATATGGGTGGAGTGTTAGTGGTCAGTTTTATTGTCACCAAAGAAGGTGAAGTGAGAGATGCCAAAGTCTTGCGTGATATAGGCTTTGGTTGGGGGCGGGAAGCATTGAGGGTTATCTATTTAATGCCTGATGGTTGGGTTCCCGGAAAATTTAGTGGGGTTCCGGTAGACTTGCAAATGAATCTTCCTATTCGCGTCAGTTTGCAAAACAGCGATTAAATTTACAATAATTACCATTTAAAAAATACATTTTTACTCATCGGATATATCTTCGAAAATATCATTAATTCTATTTCTTTCCTTAAGCGTTAAATGTTCAAGTATTCTTGCAGAATCATGGAATTTGTCTTTAATCAAACGATTGATTGAGCTATATTTTTCCGTTGATTCGACAAAGTGTCCCCAAAAGTATGGATCAACCTCAATAATCCTTGAAATTCCCAAAACGGGAACCTCTACAATTTGTCCTGAATTTTTATTTATAAACCGAATGTGTTGTCCATGTCTGAAAATATTCCATGCTTTAGAAATCTTTGGGTCTGTTTCTAACTCATCCATTAACTCGTTAAAAAGAGTAACATAGTCTGATGCCTCACCATCTAGTAATTTGTTCCACGCATTAGAAATATCGTTTAAGTTGGTTTCTAAACCATTCATTAATTCATTACAAGTATCAATATAATCTGCAATTGACGCTCTTATCAATATCTCATTTTCATCAATTATGTCTCGACTAATAACAGGCATAATCGTAATCCATTCACTTTCACTATCTCCACCGCTATTGAAAACTGAAAAATTTTCCGGCAATTGATTTTTTAGAAGAGTAATGATGTTGGCTTTTTCCTCTCTAATATTTTTTGGAAATTTTAGAACAAAATGTTCGCCATCTCTACACCACCTTTCTATGGTTCCACTATCAGGCAATTGAGTAATATCTTTACAAAATAACTTCATTTGTTTTTATATTTCTTCTCTCTGAATCCATGTATCTACTCTTCCTCCGTTTCAGGTTTGGGACCATAAAAATCATACAGTTCGTAAGTCAGTGCTAATTTACTATTGGCTGTATATGTTGGCGTCTGAATAAGCATTATCGTAGCAAACCCTTGAACACCGATGTATCGCTCTTTGCCCTTTAAATCCTTTTGTTCGGCAGCAACTCCCCGAATAATCGTCATAGCTTCATTTCTGGCTTCTTTTTCCACATGTCTGAGTTCGGGTATTCTCACGAGAATAAGTACTTTGTTGTTCTGAACTTTTGTGAAATATTCAAATTCGGACGGATCCATTTCCTCAGCGGTTAATTCGTCAAAAGCTTGTTTGATTTTGTATGATATAGAATCGCTTTGCATCGTGGGATTTTCTGTCATTAGATTCATATCATCATCCAACAAAGCACTTCTTGGATCTTCTTCCACATTCGCATCAATGATAATAATCGCTATAATCAAAACACCAATCAAGCCCAAGCCAAACCAATGTCGAAGCGGTCGTTTTGCTTTAGATTTATTTTTTTCATAGGATTGTTGTAATGCGCGTGAAAATTCTTTTTTGGGTATCGTCTTTTTGCAATGTGTACATTCGGAAACGACCTTTCTGCCCAAAGGAAAAACGGGAATCCAAAAAAAGTGGAGGTATCGTCCAAAAACTGAAATCTCCTGATTACTAATTCCATCACAGTGTTCGCACGGACAATCTGAAACTTCAAAGTTTCCAATCTTACGTGCTTTCATGCCATAAATCATAATTTGTAAATTTGGTATTGTTTAAACCACTAAGTAAAAAGACAAAAATAAACTGAACCACTAAGGTCACGAAGGACACGAAACAAAACTAACGTAAAAGAAAACTAAGATTAATTAAAAAATTTATAATCAAGTATTTATGAGATTTTTAGTGCCCTCTCTGTACTACAAGCTTTCGTGCCCTTTGTGTTCTTAGTGGTTACAAAAAGTGTCAACTATTTTTCTAAACATGCCATTTGTTTTTTGGAATTTTTCAACATCAGTTAAAAATATTATTGTCTCCTCTCCCTAAAAAACTGCCGTAACAATTCACCACATTCAAATTCCATAATTCCTGAGACTATTACGGTCTTTGGATGTAATAAACTGGGTTCATGACGTGAATAACCGCGTTTTTCATCGCTGGCACCATAGACCAGTTTGCCAAGTTGCGCCCATGCGAGTGCGCCTGCACACATGGGGCAAGGTTCGAGTGTGACGTATAGGGTACAATCGTTGAGATATTTATTTTGAAGCCCGTTTGTAGCGGCGGTTACAGCAATCATTTCGGCATGTGCCGTTACATCTTTGAGGAGTTCGGTCTGATTATGTCCGCGAGCAATGACTTGATTTTGGCTCACCACGACTGCACCTACAGGAATTTCGCCGGATTCACGCGCAATTTCGGCTTCCCGTAGGGCAATTTTCATAAAATATTCGTCACTGAACAATGCTTAAATACTTAAATGCTACAATGCTTAAATCAATGTAACAATGATGAAATGAATTAACGAGGATGAATTAACGAAAATGTTTTGGATATACAAAATGACATCCAACTAACATTTGATTACATTTGCAAAAAACAAAAAATAGAGTATACTATTTAAGCATTACATCATTTAAGCATTGTAGCATTAATATGGCAGGAAATTCATTTGGACAGGTTTTTCGGATAACAACTTTTGGCGAATCGCACGGGCGCGGTTTGGGGGTGATTATTGATGGATGTCCGCCGGGAGTGGAGGTGGATGAGGAATTTATTTTGGCGGAATTGGCAAGGCGACGTCCCGGACAATCGGCTATCGTGACGCAACGAAAAGAGCCGGATAAAATGGAATTACTCTCCGGCGTATTTGAAGGAAAAAGCACGGGAACACCGATTGGTATGGTGATTTATAATTCGGATGCGAGGTCAAAAGATTATTCTCATATCAAAGATAAATTTCGTCCATCACATGCCGATTATACGTATATGGCGAAATATGGCACACGCGATTATCGCGGAGGCGGACGCTCGTCTGCACGCGAAACTGCCGCACGCGTAGCGGCAGGCGCGATTGCTAAATTATTATTAAAAAAATATAATATCGCTATACATGCTTATGTAAATCAAGTGGGCGATTTGAAGGTTGAAAAATCGTATAATGATTTGGATTTCAACAACATAGAATCAACACCTATACGCTGCCCCGACCTCAAAATGGCAGAACAAATGATTGCTCACATCAAGGAAGTCCGCAAGGCAGGCGATACGATTGGTGGTGTGGTGACGGGGGTGATTCAAGGCTGCCCGGCGGGATTGGGCGAACCTGTTTTTGATAAATTGCACGCCGAATTGGGTAAAGCGATGTTGAGTATCAACGCTTGTAAGGGCTTCGAATATGGAAGTGGTTTTGCAGGTGTACGTATGCGCGGCTCGGAGCATAATGACGCTTTTATCCAAGAAGGCGATAACGTAAAAACAACAACCAATCATTCAGGCGGTATACAAGGCGGCATCTCAAATGGTATGGATATTTATTTTAATGTGGCATTCAAGCCCGTTGCTACGATAGTTCAATCTCAAAGTTCCGTCAATGAAGCCGGCGAAACCGTCGAAGTTACCGGTAAAGGTAGGCACGACCCTTGTGTAGTACCTCGCGCCGTTCCCATCGTAGAAGCTATGGCAGCCCTCACGCTCGCCGACCACCTGCTTCGTAATAATGCTATAATATTTAATGAGTGAATTTTGAATGAGCGAATGAGTGAATCTTTTTAATGCGTCAATGCGATAATAATACAATGCGACAATAGAGTATATTATCGCATTGACGCATTTCAGCATTATCGCATTACACATTCATTCATTCAAAATTCACTCATTCACTCATTCGTTTTTCCTAGTCACAATATTGATTTTTTTGGGCTATAAGATTTTCTTATAGAGTGCATCTTGTGGTCGTAATCAATCAGAGATATGATGTAGAAAGGAAAAAGATTGAGCGAGATTGATTACACTACAAATTTGGGTTTTCATAGTGGGTTTATAGTTTGTTTTTTGTTTTTTGTTCGAACCTCTGAGGAGTCAGAGGTTCTTTTTTTTGCCCTATTCTCTTCTCATTTTATTTATTCATACTTCAAAGTTTTCGCCTTCATTATTTTTACATCATTCTTCTGATAAGCCACTCAAAATCTCACAATACACATCACAATCCGTAATTTCTCCCAACATATACCAAAAACCTCAAGCAGAAAACTATCTTTGCATGATAGGCGTCATTTTTTAAAACTTTAAAAATTCCAAAACACAAATTCCAAATTTTGGAATTTCTCATTTAAGCATTTCATCTTTAAAGCATAAAACACATGCTACTATCCATGACAGGCTACGGGCGTAGCACTCAGAAAATCGGCGAGCAGACTGTAGTAGTTGAAATCAAATCACTCAATAGTAAATATTTGGATTTGAAAGTTCGATTACCACAAGGCTTCAGCGAAAAAGAAATGGAACTCCGCCAACTCCTTACCGCAAGCGTCAAGCGTGGTAAGGCGGATATTGCCATAGATATTCAAGAGGATGGCGTGGCGCAGACAATGACATTCAACCGTGATCTTTTCATGGCATATTATCAAGAGTTGAGTCAAATCCACCAAGACCTCAATGTCTCCCAACCAACCGACTTGATGCAAGCCATCATGCGCATCCCGGATGTCACTGCCCCTTCCACTACCGATATTGACGATGATAAATGGAATTCTATCAAAAAAGCAATACAAGAAGCCTTGACCAATTTCAAGCAATTCAGAAAAAGTGAAGGCGATGTCACCGAAACTGATTTTCGCCTACGTGTCAAAAATATCCGCGAATTACTCACCCAAATCGCTCCACACGAAGCTCCCCGCCTCCAGCGTCTACGCGACCGCTTCACCCAACACCTTATCGAATTACGCCAAAAGAAGGGCTTCGACGAAAATCGACTCGAACAAGAAATCCTGTTCTACATCGAAAAACTCGACCTTACCGAAGAAAAAGTACGTCTCGAACAACACTGCGAATATTTCATCCAACAACTCGACGATACCAAAACCAACACGAAAGGAAAAAAACTCAATTTCATTTCGCAAGAGATGGGACGCGAAATCAACACGCTCGGCTCCAAAGCCAATTCAGCCGACATACAGCGCATCGTGGTACAAATGAAAGATGAATTAGAAAAGATAAAGGAGCAAACTTCAAATATATTGTGAAGTCCATAGTCGATAGTCCATAGTCGATAGGCTAACTTGAAACACTTTCATTTAAAACTATCTCAATGAGCAAGCTAAAATTTGAAGATTTAAAAGTCTGGCAGCGAGCTGTGGAATATACCAGTACTATCCATGAGCTAACACAAAATTTTCCGAAGGAAGAAAAATTTATACTCACCTCTCAAATAAAACGAGCAGCCGATTCTATTGCGCTGAATATAGCGGAAGGTTCACTTGGACAAACCAATCCGGAGTTTTCAAAATTTTTGAGTTATGCCATTCGTTCTGCGGCAGAAGTGGTTACATGTCTTTACATAGCAAAACGAAGAAGATTAATCCAAGACGATAATTTTGAAGAACTATACGAAGAAGCAAAATCATTAATCAGAATGACACAAGCTCTCCGTAAATCTATTAATCGATAGCTAACATAACCTCGTTTCACGTTAGCCTATGGACTATGGACTATCAACTATGGACTGTTTTCCACATAGTTTTCCACACCCGTTTATATAGCTTTTTTACGTAAATGATATGTCACATAAAGTACCGTAGAAAGCAGTAATAATGCGCCCGCCTGATGCAATACGCCCAACGCAACAGGTATCTTTCCTTTACAAGCTATCACTGTAAATACACCTAGTAAAAATTGAATTATTAACATACCCGCCATCAGACGTGTACCTATCTTTAAACGAGGTGTTAATTGTATTTTATTAGTTAAAAATACAAAATATAAAACAAAGGCAGTCAATAAATAAGCGGTTGTTCGGTGTATAAATTGAATGAGTGCCGGCGCGAAGGCATTTTTGTTATATTGGACGAGATTTTCGGAGGTCCATTGAGTACCGTCGAGCAGTACAGGAGCGATAGCTTTACCATTCATATCGGGAAAGGTCGGATACGCCAAACCAGCCTTCATACCTGACATCCATCCACCAAATATTATTTGTATCGCCAAGACGACTAATATCACAGTTATCCACCTTTTCAACATAGGATTGTGGAAAACTGAATCATTACTTCGCGGCTGCCATTCATGGAAAAATGTCCACAACAAATATCCGAATAAAGCAAAGCCAATTCCCAAGTGAATGGAGAGCTTATACGCATTCACCCATGCGTAATCGGGCGTATTCAAGCCGCTTTTCACCATTATCCAGCCAAATACCGCCGCCAACATCGCAATCAGTATCACAACGCCCAGACGTCTTGCTAATTTGCCGCTAATTTGTCCTTTTATCAAAAAATAAATAAACGGAAACAAAAACACAAAGCCCATACTTCGCGCCCATAAGCGGTGAAACCATTCCCAAAAATAAATCACCTTAAACTCCCTGAGCGTCATATCTGCATGTATAGATTCGTATTGGGTGCGGGCGTGGGTTTTATACTTTTCAAAATTTTCGAGCCATGCAGCCTCGTTGAGGGGCGGCAACGTACCTTTTATCACCTCCCATTCAGTAATCGATAAACCGGAATCCGTCAAACGCGTAATACCGCCAATGACGACCTGCATAAAAACCATAAAAACTCCGATGAACAACCAAATGACCACCGCGCGTGAAGATTTTTTCATAAGAGACGAATTGACGAGTTGATGAATTGACGAGGACACGTTGACATCTTTTTTTTCGTCAACTCGACAACTCATCAATTCATCAACTCATTTAACCTCTGCAAAAATAAATTGTTTTGTTGAGAGATGTTATCCACTTCTCTACATTATGATTGTTTATTATTAATTTAAATTTAAAAAAAAGACACTCATCATCAGTAGTGTTAGTTTGTAGAGAAAATAATCATCGAAAATTTGGTGGATTCATTATTAAGAAATAACAAAGGTCCTTAACAATTAATTCACATATAGAAGTGTAGTAAATACTACACTCGACGAATTTATACACATTTATGTGGAAAATTATTCACTGAATAAATAATCGTTGTGGAGAAAATAATAAGCCTAATATTGATGTCAATAAGTATGAATTATACCAACAAAAAATGATATTTATTTTATTATTTCAAATAAGTTAAATTATCATTCTTAATGAGTGTTGAAAAGTTGCATGGTTATTCACTTTTATTTTCACAAGTTTTCCACAATTATCAACATGACGTTTTTTTGATTATTAGCTTATTATAAAATAATAATTTGTGAATGTGAAAAAGTGGTCGAAACAAAACGTGTTTTTGTGAAAACAGTTTTGTGTTTTATGTATTCAAAATAGCAATTTTATCTTGATTTATTCAAACTAAATTATAAGCATTCCAGACGTCAGAAGTCAGACCGTTTTACTGTCAGAAGTCAGATAAATTCCGTCTGACCTCTGACGTCTGACAATAAAATGGTCTGACTTCTAAAAAGTTAGATATATCTTTGTAGTATGTCAACCAATTTACACCATATAAAAACACCCGTTAATTTATTTTGTCTGATGATTGTACTTGTCATGGTGGCAGTGTACGGTATTTTGCGAATGGGTTTTGCTGATAATAGTTGGCTTGATTTGTTGAGTACCGCCGGATTGAGTACGATATTACTTCTCCTACCTGATTTTTTACAACGTTTTTCAATTTTACGTGAATGGGGCTACTCGACAACGCTCTCCACCATCGACCTGTGGATAACATTGATTTTATTGAGTTTCATACCGATGATTGCTTGGGTATTTCCTTATATGTGTGTAGTGGGTGGTGCGATTTTGTTGATAAATTATTTGCGAGATTGGCGTGAAATACCGGGAAAATCAATTCCCATTATTTTCGGTATTTTTCTAGCGACTTATCTGATAGCTATGTTGTGGGGCGGTAAGACGCATAACCCTTTATATTTTGAAAAAATCGCATTGGGCGAAGCTCATATTGATTTGATGTATCACGCCGGCGTTGCCAACCTAATGAAAACATATGGATTTGCGACTACGGGAATGGACGGCAACGTTTACCTACCTTATCATTGGGCGAGTCATTTTGTAGCAGGGCGTTTTTCAAATTTGCTGAACATTGCGCCCGTGAAATTTTACAATTTCTCTTTGTATGTTGTGTTTTTGCCTTTGTTTTTTAAGGCATTTTTGTTGGCGGCGATAGAGGTGCGGAAATATAATTTGCTATTGCGCAGCCCCCAGCCCCTAAAGGGGAATCTGCCCATTGTTCCTGAACTGCGCGTGGACTCCCCTTTAGGGGCTGGGGGTGAGTCTTATCACAAAAGCATAGGGTTTAAACCCTATGCTTTTGTGATGGATTTTATCACTGTCGTTATCATTTTCGCATTATTCATACCACTCATTATGCGTGTACCGGGCGCATTATACGGTGAATCTACCTTGATGGCAGCTACAGTGAGTATGTTGATATTCACTTTGCTGTTCCGCTACCTGTCGTCCGACATCCCAAAGACGTCTGACGACTCTGCGAAGAATCCAGCCCCTAACTCGTCGGACACTTTGAAAGTGTCAGACGAGGCGGTGATTAATAAGATTAATTTCACTGCGGCGAGTTTGCTCATTGGCGTATTGGCTTTATTCAAAATCTCTTTTGGGTTTATTCTCGTGTGTGTGTACGCGTATGTATTTGTGCGGAAAAAATGGTATCGGTCTTTGTGGAAAATTGGCGTGTTTCTGTTGAGCATTACGATATTCGCCACCATATATATATACAACAACGAAACAGGAGGCAGTGCCAACGCAGGATTCAATCCACGACATACGCTGCGAATGGTCTTGGAATTGTTGACGCCTAAGATGTGGTTGTATTATTCGCTGTGCCTTATTCCGCTTATTTTTTTGTTGTGTAAACGTATTTTCCTCCCCCTTCACCCCCTCCAGAGGGGGACAAAAGCACATAAGAAGTTTTTCGCATGGCGAAAAATATCCCCCTTTGGAGGGGGCTGGGGGGAGGATAGTCTTCTAATGGAGTTGCTTTTGCTCATTCCGATACTTGGCTTTATTCCCATCGCCTTGATTAATTTGAAGCACAACAGCGTATATTTTACTTGCTTTCAAATTTTATTTGGGGCAATGGTGTTGATAGCGATACTGCCGGAGGTTTCATCATTTATTAAGGAGAATTTATACGGGAAAATAATCGGTGGCGTAGCACTTGTGGCTATCTTAATATTAGGCGGGATAAAATACGTACAAATACTGCCCGAACCTATCCGACAAAATTTGACAATTAGAAAGACATTACTCGAAAAAGAAAATCTGAGCGAAGCGAATGGTCAATTATTTACCAATATTCCACAAAAAAATATTAGTCAAAATTCGCATTATCAATTAATAAAATCAATAACTACCCTGAATGATAAACCACGAAAATACAAACGAAATGCTTGTCTTTGGATATCTCCTACGAATCGTAAGTACTGGGATATGCAGCATTATCGTAAGTATGGTGCGCCTTTCGTGGCGACTTCTTTATCAGGTATTTCGCTGATTAATGGCAGACCTACGGACGAATTTTCGCGCTATACTTACTATCAATATCCAATGGATGAGACATATAATGCAGGATTGGAAGCCGTGAAACAGAAAGCCAAGAAAAAGGGTTTTTCTATGTTGATAGAAGTACGGGAAGATGGGGAGTTGGTGGAACATAGTTTAGTGGCGAGTAGCGAGTAGCGAGTGTGCGAGTTTATTCCTCTCCAATATCTTCGTTCCATAATTCGGGTTTGTCTTCGATGAAATCTTCCATCATTTTGATGCATTCGTTGTCGTTTAGTACGATGACTTCTACGCCATGACTTCTCAGTAAATCTTCTGAGCCCATGAAGGTTTTGTTTTCACCAATTACGACTTTTGGAATGCCGTATAGCAGAATCGCACCTGTACACATCGGGCATGGAGAGAGCGTTGTGTATAGAGTGGATTGTTTGTAAATCTTTGCTTCTTGTCTGCCGGCATTTTCAAAGGCATCCATTTCGCCATGAAGTATGACGCTGCCATCTTGCACACGCTTGTTGTGACCTTTACCGAGAACTTCGCCATTAAAAGCGATGACACTGCCAATTGGAATGCCGCCTTCTGACAACCCTTTTTTGGCTTGGTTGATGGCTTCTTTGAAAAATTTATCCATGCTACTTATTTACTTCTTAATGCCTAAATTTACAATAAATTGACTGAATATAGGTAGGACATCAATCAAATTATGACTCTTTAGGTTGCACATGGCTAATTAGGACGCATGGCAATATTTTTCTTGATGATAGTATTGCTTGATTAAAAAGGATGTAAATTGATGACTTATGATTCTTAGATTTAATCTAAATAAGCTCATCTGTCGTTGATTTGCAGCAAAACCCAACTAGCTGTGTTATCTTTGTAGTCTATTTAAAGAGTAGACGAAGGGATAAGTTTACACTCTTTTCATCATCTCTTAAAAAGTTGTATTCGGTGCTGAAGAACTATAAAATATTAACGGTTACACATAAAACAACCAATACGGAAGATATTGCGGATTTTATCGTTCCAACTGATGATAAAACGGAGCTGTCAAATCGTCTGGTCAAACTCAAAGAAAGTTTTGGCTTTGATGAACTAATGTACTTGGCAACTTGTAATCGTGTATTGTTTTTATTTACCGGAAAAATACAACTGGACTCATCTTTCATTACTTCCTTTTTTCAATCTGTTAATCCAAATTTAGCACAGCAACCCAAAATGTATATTTCTGAAAATGTTCAATCTTTTCAGGGAAATAAAGCGATTCATCATTTGTATGAAATTGCGGCTTCGGTAGATTCGATGGTAGTAGGCGAACGCGAGATTTTCAGACAACTTCGCGAGGCTTACGAAGAATGCCGCACTTACGGATTGATTGGTGATAATATCCGGATAGCAATGCGCGCTACGGTAGAAGTAGCGAAAGAGGTTTATGCACATACGCGTATCGGCGAAAAATCGGTATCGGTCGTATCATTGGCATTTCGAAAATTACAAGAGTCAAATGTACCGACTTCAGCGCGTTTTCTGATAGTTGGTGCAGGGAAAACGAATGAGTTGTTTTCAAAATTTATGCTCAAACATGATTACCGAAATGCGGTGATTTTCAATCGTAGTCTTGGTAAAGCAGAAGCAATTGCAGGTGAATTGGGTGGTGAGGCATGTGTATTGAGCGAGTTGGAAAATTATGAAGACGATTTCGATGTAATGGTCGTTTGTACGGCTGCTGTGGAACCGATTATTACGCGGCATTTATATGGAAAATTAATTGGAAAAGATGGGCGACGACGTATTGTGATTGACCTTTCTTTGCCGAATAATGTGTGTCGTCAAGTTGTCGAAAATTTTGATGTCGAATACATTGATATAGAAAAATTGCGCCAATTGGCGAAAGAAAATATGGCATTCAGAATGGGCGAAGTTGAGAAAGCCCGTCAATTGATTTCCAAGCGTGTCGAAGAATTTAAGATGCGTTTCCGTCAACGCCAAATCGAACGCGCCATGAGCGATGTGCCTACTCAAATCAAAACCATCAAATCGCACGCTGTTGAGCATGTCTTCAAAAATGAACTCGACAAACTTGACCCCGAAGCCCGCGACCTTCTCGACCGCATGATGGATTATATGGAGAAACGCTGCATCAGCATTCCGATGGTGGCAATGAAAGATGCTTACCGTAAATTGCACCGTCAGGCAGGTATTGATATGGATGGTAATCCGCATAAAAAGTAAAACGATTTTGTAAATCGTTCTGCTGATAACTGACGATTTACAAAATCGTTTTACGTTCCACAAAAAAGAGGTCACACTTGCGCATGACCTCTTCTCAAATAGGAACGTGTTAGGTAAAAATTCGTCTGACCTCTGTCTTCTGACAATAAAAATGGTCTGACTTCTAATTCAGGTTATTATTTCTTTACAAATTTTCGTGTAGCCACATGCTCGCCCACCTGTACATGCACAACGTATGTGCCTTGTGGCAGATGTTCGACTTCAAGTTCTATTGTTCGTTCTAATTGCGGGTCGAATAGCGTTTGTGAATGCGCCTTTCCTGACATATCAAAAAGCGTAATCGTACCCTGTGTTGCTGTCGTTTGATTCATTTGAATATCAACATTTATTTCATAAGCAGCCGGATTGGGATATAGATTGACACTTTGAATCGTTGATATTTCCAATCGTTCTTCTGATGGTTCTTCTACTTCATTTACGGTTGTTTCGTCAGGTTGGTGTATGAGATTTGAACCTGTGTATTCAAAATCGACACGAAGTAGAGGTGCTTTTTGTGGAGAACCATTATATGACTCCGCGACTCGCCTGCCACCGCCTGTGATGACAATGGTAATGGCTGTACCTTCTCCGACCCAATCTTCCCTATTGACCAATTCTTGAATGACCGGAGCGATATTTACTGTGCGTTGTGCCGGACCGGATTCACCGATTATATTCCAGTTTGGAGGCGTCCATGCTACGACCGCCTCTGTACGCGGACGACTTGAAAGGTTGTATTTCTGGTTGAGATAAGGCGAAGAGTCGTTGGTGCTTTCTGCTCTGATGAGCATGTTGCCGTTTATATTGCGTATTTCATCTGTTGTAAATTGTATGTAGGCATTGGTAATCGTAGCACCCGGCGGCAAAAAGATATTCGTAAATCTCAAACCAATCGTTTGGTTGCTGGTATAACTGCGGTCATATACCAATTCAAGGTCGGAGCTATTGAGATACATGTTGCCGTTTCTGCCGTTTTCTTCTACATCATCGTCGCCATCTGCAATTCTGGATTCAAGGAAAAAGTCGTCAATAACTTCATTTTGTCCTTCACAATTGCATTGACCATCCTCTTGGTCATTTACAGTTTCGTCATCGCCATCATCACAAGCTGTGCCTGCGGGCGGACAAGGTGTACCCTCACAGTTACACTCGCCATCCTCTACGTCATTTTCAGTAGTTGAGTCGCCATCGTCACAGGCTATACCCGATGGCGGACAAGGTGTACCTTCACATTCGCATTGAGCATTTATCATATCATTTTCGGTGCTTGGGTCGCCGTCATTGCATGTAGCACCGACATTCGGACATAGCGTACCTTCGCATTCACATTCATTATTGATGGTGTCATTGTATGTATTTGAATTGCCATCATTGCATGTAGCACCGACATTCGGACATAGCGTACCTTCGCATTCACATTCGT
>JAHDEO010000078.1:0-4116 GCA_020628725.1 Saprospiraceae bacterium | reverse complement strand
CATAGCGTACCTTCGCATTCACATTCGTTATTGATGGTATCATTGTATGTATTTGAATTGCCGTCATTGCATGTAGCACCGACATTCGGACATAGCGTACCTTCGCATTCACATTCATTATTGATGGTATCATTGTATGTATTTGAATTGCCGTCATTGCATGTAGCACCGACATTCGGACATAGCGTACCTTCGCATTCACATTCGTTATTGATGGTATCATTGTATGTATTTGGATTACCATCATTGCATGTAGCACCGATATTTGAACATAAGGTACCTTGGCATTCGCATTGAGCATTTATGACATCATCATAGGTATTTGGATTATTATCGTTACAAGCATTTCCTACTGTTTGGCAATCCGGTTCAAGATACCTAACGATTAATTTCGGAGCCTGTGCCAAACCGCCTCCGTCGTAAGATTCTGCCACACGCTTGCCCGAACCCGTTATGATAATTCCAACATTAGAATTTGCACTAAAACCACTTCTATTGACAACTTCTTGGATAACAGATTTAATATCAGGTGATTGTTGTCCGCTGCCACTTTGTCCGGGGCTATTCCATGCGAGAACTTGCCATGAGACTTGTGCGCTTGTTTTAGCGCGGTTGCTAATATTATTATTGATAGAATTAAAACCTGATGCGCTGTTGACATCTTCTCCCCGGATGATGAGGTTTGTTGTTTGGGAAGAAGGTTCATCTGTCGTAAATTGAAGTCTCGCTTCTAGGATATTTGCACCTTGCGGAATATCTAATCCACGAAATACCATACCTACTTTTTGTGTGCTATTCTCTTGTACCAATTCGAGGTCAGAACTGTTGAGATACATAATTCCGGTGGCAGATTCTTCGGCATCATCATTGTCTATGCTGACTATGGATGTGGTTGTAATAATACCATCATCAATTTCACCTGTTGTAAATGACCACATTTCAGACCAATCACTGCCCGAACGCACTCTCCAACAATATTCTTTATTTTCTTCCAATACGCCATTGGGAATAGTGAAACTGCTACCGCCTGAAGTTCCATTATACACCAATGTACCACCTTGTAAGTCTGAATCATTACTATTACTTGGATTCAAATTAAGGTCAGGATTTTGATAAATGTATAATAAATTGGGTTCGCCGACCACGTAGATGATGCCGTTATTATCTACCGTCACTCCTTCATGCTGAGTGGAGCCACCGCTATAACTTGCGGGTAAATTGAGCGTACTATACAAGTTGCAATTATTGTCTATCTCTACAAGTTTATGGCTTTCATCACTGAGAATCAGCATTTTGTCGCTGACATCAAGATTGTTTAAGCCTGCCGCAGCACTTAGATGAAAAATATCGGCTACATCTGTCATGCCAAATGAATTCGCTTGAATATCGCAGGTCGGCAACAAGTTAGGATTGGTAGCTGTACCATTATAACGATACAAAACTCTCGCGTTTTTTTCTTTTACAGCATAATAATCCCCCGTATTAGGGTTGTAAGTCACACCCTCCAAACCTTCATTAGTTGAAATACCGGGCAACTGCGTGTATAGCATATTGCTGAGATTCAGAGAACTTGTACTATTATAAATGAAAATGTACAAGACCCTACCCAAGCGTTCTTCTGTGATAGCATAGGTATTGCCTCCAATGTATGCGATACCCTCCGGGTCGCCGAATTGATTGAGCGTAATACTGCGAATAAATTCGCCACCAAGCGTTGTTTCAGTAATTTTAGAATTTTTATTCGTAATCATAAACAGCGTATTGGTGTTTGGATTGTAGGTGACACCCGATAGGTCGGCGTTGATGCTTGACAAATCGAATTGCCCTGCCAATTCATAACCGCCTAAATTAATGCTATTAGGAACAGGGGGAGGTCCTACTTCTGTACATCCTTCGTAAATTTCGATGGCAACTGTACCCGAAGTACCTGTCCATTGAAGTTCAACGGGCATATCGACATCTGTTGCATCATTAGAGGGAGCTACGAGAATTGGAGGAGCAAAAAACTCATAATTAGGATTAAGGTTTGCTTTGAGGTTGCCGAGTAGGAGGGACATCAACACGGCAAGAGTAAGTAGTTGATTTTTGTTAAACATTGCTTGACTATTTTGTTCTGGACGAAATAGCGGTCTTCAATTTGTAGAAGCCGCTGTGCTTGTATTTCTTGTCCTCAAAATGTCGTTTGTATACAATGTCTGTGATGTAGGTTTTTCCGAACAAGTGACTCTTATTTTTACTGCATTATGATTTTTTTTGTTATGTTAATTAAATGAGATAAGATGAAAATAGTGTAATAATTAAAACTTATAAGGGCTTAATTTTACCTAATTATACACTATTGAAAATTGTCACAAAAATAACTAAAGAATTAACTGTTAGTTTTTTAAAAGTGTGATTATTTTTACATGCGTTTGTGAAATATTCTGCTAAAAAACGGAGAAAAGAAAAATTAAATATCGGTGTATTACAGATAAGGCAATTTTTTAATTTTATTCAAAAAGAAAAATATACCCTTAATCTGTGACGCTCAATTTGATACCTCATTAGATGAAATCTTAATGATTTTAACGTTTTTAGATGTGACTTTTTAGGTTTTTTTTAACGGATCACCCTTATTATTGATGTTTTTTCATCCATTTAAACTTCAACATTAATCCCTATCTTTGCGTTCCTTAAAGACGAAGCAAAAGTTTGTAGTATAAAGATTTGAACTTGTACTTGAGCTTGTACTTGAACTTAAACATGATAAATTTTGACCGATTCACACTCGACAATGGTTTGCGGGTGTTGGTACACGAAGATAATAGTACGCCGATGGCAGCCGTCAACTTGCTATACAAGGTAGGCGCGAAAAACGAATCGCCGGACAAGACGGGTTTTGCTCATTTATTTGAACACCTGATGTTTGCCGGCTCCAAGCATGTTGAAAACTTTGACGAACCGCTTCAATGGGCAGGAGGTGACAGCAATGCTTTTACGAATAATGACGTGACGAGTTTTTATGCGACTTTGCCTGCACAAAATCTCGAAACGGTCTTTTGGCTCGAATCTGACCGTATGGCAAACCTCAACATCAACACTCGTTCGCTCGAAGTGCAACGCAAAGTGGTCGTAGAGGAATTTAAAGAGACTTGCCTCAATCAACCTTATGGTGATGTGTGGCATCACTTAGTTGGTTTGGCGTATGAAGTGCATCCGTATCGTTGGCCCACGATTGGTTTGACGCCCGAACATGTGGAAAGTGCCACACTGACCGATGTACAAGATTTTTTCCACAATTATTATCATCCGAGCAATGCGGTACTTGTGGTCACGGGCAATGTAACTCAGGCCCGTGTACGCGAGTTAGCAGAAAAATGGTTTGGCGATATTGCCGCACATACGACTCCGCAAACGCGCATCCCCACCGAACCTGAGCAAAGCACCCCACACATCAATCGCATAGATGCCAATGTGCCGAATGACGCCTTATATATGGCATTCCACATGGGCGGACGTTGTGATGAAAGTTATTATGCGTCGGATTTATTGTCGGATGTATTGAGTCGTGGAAGGAGTTCGCGCCTGTATCAACGCTTGCTCAAAGACCGTCGTTTATTTTCTGACATTGATGCTTATGTCACGGGAAATATCGACCCCGGCTTATTTGTCATCGAAGGCAAACCCGCTGAAGGCATTAGCATGGAAACTGCCGAAAAAGCCATTTGGGAAGAAATTGACCTGCTCAAAAATGAATTGGTTGATGAACGCGAATTACAAAAAATTAAACATAAAGTAGAGAGTTCACTCGTTTTTTCGGAGATGAATATTCTCACAAAAGCCATCAATCTCGCTATGTTTGAAGTGCAGGATAAAGCGCATTTAATTAACAACGAAGCTGCTATCTATCGCAGTATTGAGGCAGAAGACCTTCGCGCACAAGCACAACACATTTTCAGGCGAGAGAATTGTTCAGAGTTATTTTATTTTGCCAGAAAATAATGAATGAATTTTGAATGAGCGAATGAGTGAATACTTAATGAATGAATTTTGAGTGAAAGAATGAATGAATCAAATCGCAAAGGGATGAATTAAAATTAAAATGCAAATTAAAATTAAAAAAGTAGCTGATAATCA
>JAHDEO010000633.1 GCA_020628725.1 Saprospiraceae bacterium | reverse complement strand
ATAGCTTCTAGTTAGAGTTTCAGGATATGGCGCGGGACCGCGCTGTATCCTTCTTAAGTGTAAGTTTAAGACAAAGTTTAAGTTTAATTGAAAATTAATTTAAACTTGAGCTTATTCTTAAACTTAAACTTCATCACACTTATATCGCTTCTAAATTTTTACATAGATAATTTATTGCCATTTTTTCACTGACGTCTTGCGTTATTGCGTAGCAAGACCGCTAAACCTATGTACTTATGCGAAGTAAGATTTTGTTCTTTGTTGTAGTTTTGTTCTTTGTAAATCAGGCACTTAATGCTCAGGAAACTTTTCTAACCGAAAGTGGTGCGCCGCCGCAGCCTTTAGATGGCTTTTATGAAAAAACACCTAAAGAAGCAATGCCTGTATTGGCGTATGACCATATTCGTGAAGCGGATGTTTTTTGGGAAAAACGAATTTGGCGTGTGATTGATGTTCGAGAAAAGATGAATAAATCATTTTCTGCCCCTCAAAATCCCTTGATTAGTGTATTGTTGCGAGGTATTGAAAGCGGTGACATTACGCCATATAGTACGCTTGATGATAAATTTTCGACACCGATGACGAGTGAGGAAATTCAAGACCAACTATATAGTTCAGATACCATTTCCGTGATAGATCCCGACACTTATGAGCAAATAATTACGGTGACTCAAGATGAATTTAACCACGAAGATGTGAAACGATACCGTATCAAAGAAGTCTGGTTTTTTGATGAAAAAACCTCCACAATGCAAGTTCGTATCTTAGGACTCGCACCCCTGAAAGAGGAATACGACGATAATGGTATCTTGCGTTTTGAGTACCCGATGTTTTGGGTGTATTATCCAAATATTCGCAAATATCTGGCAGGTGAAGAAGCCATGAATCCTATTGACAATGCGAAAACCTTGACTTGGGAACACCTCATGGAAGCCCGATTTTTTTCAAGCTATATCATAAAAGAAGGCAATGTACACGACCGCCGTATTGAAGATTACAAATCAGGTGAAGATGCCCTCTATGAAAGCCTCAAAATCGAAGAGAAAATGATGAACTTCGAGCACGATTTATGGTCTTATTAATGCTACAATGCTTAAATGCGATAATGCTACAATGTTTTTAATGAATGAATTTTGAATGGGTGAATGAATGAATCGTTATAAGTCGTTTGATTCATTCATTCAAAATTCATTCACTCATTCATTATCATTGTAGCATTTAAGCATTTCATCATTGATAAAGGTGGCTTGCCATAATTTCTTCCATGACTATATCAGGGACAAGGTATTTGATGGATTTACCTTCTCGTAGGCACTTGCGAATGTAGGTAGCGGAGATTTGCATCAATGGAGCCTCGTAGACGTGTACGTGTGGGTGTGTGGCGAGTTCGCCAAGTTCATATTCGGGGCGTTGGTAGACGTAGATGTGGTAATTTTCAAGGATTTGCTCGTAGTTTTTCCATTTATGGAGCGTAGCAATATTGTCACCGCCCATAATGAGCGCGAATTCGTATTTTGGATATTTTTCTTTTAAATAAGTCAGCGTATCAATCGTGTAGGAAGGTTTCGGTAAACCAAATTCAATGTCCGACGCTTCTACTTTATTATTATCCTCCAATGCGCGGCGCACTAAATTCAACCTATCGTAATCTCCTGCTAACGACGCCTTTTTCTTCAAGGGATTTTGTGGCGAAACGACCATCCACACTCTATCCAAATCCGTCTGCGTAGCCATATAATTGGCGATAATTAAATGCCCCACATGCACCGGATTGAACGAACCGAAAAATAAACCTATCTTCATATTAATGAGTGAATGAGTGAATACTGAATGAGTGAATGAAACTGTTCTCTATTCACTCATTCACTCATTCAAAATTCACTCATTTTTTATAAAAAGAGAAAGTCTCCATCGCGGTAAATCACCTGTCCGTCTGCGTAGATTTCGCCGCCGTTTTGCATATCGGTAATCATGTCCCAGTGAATGGACGATTGATTTTTACCACCTGTTTGGAGGTAAGATTGACCGATTGCCATGTGGACAGTGCCGCCCATTTTTTCGTCAAATAAAATATTCTTGGTTACACGCTGGATATTGCGATTGGTGCCGATGGCTGCCTCGCCAAAACGTCGCGCACCATCAAGAGAAAAGACGTAATCCAAGTAGTTTTTGCCCTTTTTGGCTTCCCATTTATAGATTTCGCCGTCTTTGACCCAGAGTGTAGCGTCTGTCACTTCATGCCCACCATGAAAGGCGGGAAGACTAAAATGAATCATGCCATTCACAGAATCTTCGACGGGCGAAGTATAAACTTCGCCGGAAGGCATATTGGTCTGTCCGTCCGAATTAATCCACGTTCTACCTTTGGTAGAGAAAGTGATGTCGAACTTGTCATTTTTGTAGCGAATCTCATCATGGCGATTCAATACATCGACGATAGCTTGCTGATATTGGCGAACTTCGAGCCAGCGTTTCTCTGGATTTTCATCAAATAAAAAACACGCGCCATACACGAATTTTTCATATTCTTCCAACGACATACCTGCCTCTTGTGCATTAGCCATTGTCGGATATTGGCAAAGGGAACGCTTGAGTGCGCGGGTAGCCGTGCGCTTGGTGTAAGTACGCATTGCGGGAGCGCGTCCGGCTTTGAGTAAGCCCGCTTTTTTGGGCGATACATTTTGCATTTCACGCAAATTATAAGGCGCACGGATGCGTAGGTAGCAATCGTACTCTGCCATTGCAATATGCAGAAATTGAGGGTCTTGCGTCAGTTGAAATTCATTGCCCTCTTCAAGCAGGATGCGTTCTTGTCCCTGAAATTCGAGCATCGTTTCAGGATGTCCGCCTGCGCGTAGTGTTTCGCGATACACCTCGCGTACGAGGGGTTCGGCAAGCGTCGTTGAGCGAATCAGGACTTTATCGCCCGGCTGCACATCAAGTGAATAATTGACGAGCAAGTGGGCATATTTTTGAAGAATCGTATTTGTCATGTGTAGCCTTTGTATTTCTTAAAATGAGCGATTTTCGATTTCAGATTTTTGATTTTAGACTGGGACAATCAAAAATCACTCCACCTAAG
>JAHDEO010000632.1 GCA_020628725.1 Saprospiraceae bacterium | reverse complement strand
CTTGGTTTATTGGCGGCATATCGCCCCGGTTACGGATTGCAATTTTGGATGCTTGGCTTCGGTGTATTGCACATCGCTTATGGTGCATACATGTACTTCAAATACGAGCGCGAATGAAAGACGTTTTACAAAAACTCAACAAGGTTTTTGACAATCACAAACGACTGGCAATCATGTCGTTGCTGATTGTTAATGATTGGGTGACGTTCAAAACGCTCAAAGAAGAAATGGGCGCAACGGACGGCAACCTTGCCAGTCATTTGTCTACCTTAGAGAAAAATAAATTTATCGAAGTTCGTAAAAGCTTTGTCGGGCGTAAGCCTCAGACTTCCTACTCTGCGACTCCCGTAGGAAGGCAAGCCTTTAAAGACCACCTTGATGCATTGGAGGAGTTATTGAAAGGGAAAGATTAACAAGTATCAAGCGCAAGTTCAAGAAATTCATTCGCTTTCAGCGAATGATAATGTGCGTAGATATTTTCGCCCCGCGAAAAAATACAACTCGCTAACTCGCAACTCGTAACCCGCAACTATTTATACAACTCCTTCATCAAGTTTTTCCTTAAAATAGCCGAAGCCGTCAACATACCACCTGCCAATGCACCACCTACACCACAACTAATCACATCCTGTCCGGTCAAATAAAGATTCTTTATAGGCGTCTGCGGACGTAAAAATCGCTGCTCAAATCGCTCAGGCGTGTGGTTGATACCATACAATTCGCCGGCTTGATAATTGGCAAAATGTTGGGTACTGAGCGGTGTGGAAAGTTCGTAATAATCGACTTTTCCGCGCAATTGCGGCACTTGTTTGTAGAGTGCTTCGAGTAAGCGTTGAGCAAGTTTTTCCTTCTCTGCTTCGTACTCTTCACCCCTGTGATGCCAGCGTGTGCCTTCCCATTTTTTGAAACGGTCAAATGGTGCGAGTGTGATGACATCTATCGTCGCTCTGCCCGGATAGCGATTGTCCCAATCCGGATCTTTTGCAGATGGGAAGGAGACATACACAACGGGCAATTCGGCTTCGGGGTCGGCAATGTAAGCAGCTATATTTTTGTCATGGTCATAATTATCGGGATAAATCCAGAGGTTGGGTTTTTCGAGTTGAAGGTCTGCCGTAGAATGTTTAAAACCGATATACAAGCAGACATGACCCACCGAAGGTTCTATTTTATCCGCTTGTGCGCCCAAACCATTTTTTTCGCTAATTGATGTGGGTAATAATTTTTTGTAGGTATTATAAATGCCTGCCCCGCTAATCACCAAGGGCGCGAGAATCTCCCGGTCATCTTCCATTCGGACGCCTACGGCTTTGTTGTTATTTACGATAATTTCTTTGACTTCTGCCGAAATATAGACCTCACCACCAGCCTTCTGTACAACGGGCAATATCGTATCAAAAAGACGTGATGAACCACCTACCGGAAAATTGCCACCATTCAAATAATGCTTCACGACCATCGAATGAATCATAAAACTCGCCTGTGCAGGAGGTAAACCATAGTCACCAAATTGCGTAGTCAGAACGGCAATAAGTTTTTTATTATCGGTCAAATCACTCAATACATCAAGTACACTTCGATTATAATTGAGGGCTTTTTTTCGCATACTGCCGCCCATCAAATTACTCACAAACTTCGGCAGTGCTTTCTCCATAAAATAACGCCCCTGCGAACGTTGTGCCTCATAAATCAACGCGACATATTTCTCTATTGCCTCCGTTTCGTCAGGAAAATAAGTAGACATTTGCTCCACAAACTCCTGCGGACCACTGCGAAATTCATATACATCATCTCCAAAAATTGCCTTATCATACACATCGCCCATGTATGCCCATTCGAGTTTGCCATCCGTCAGATAATCGAATTGTTTGCGAATCATCGTATGCTCCCGATGCACATCACCGATGTAATGTATGCCCACATCCCATTCATAATCGCGGCGTTTGAATACTTGCGTAAAGCCACCCGGCGTATAGTTGCGCTCCAATACGACGACTTTTTTGCCTTGCTTAGACAAGTATCCGGCAGTTGCCATGCCGCCAATGCCCGACCCAATTATTATGGCATCATATGATTCAGTGACTTTGTTTCGGGCATATGATTTTGCTTTGGACATAGTGTATGATTGTATCGTAATCGTAACCGTAGCACGGTGCTTCCAGCCCGTGTTTTACGTTAGATTAGCAAAATACGCGGCACGGGCTGGAAGCACCGTGTTACGGGCGATTTATTCGCTAACTTTAATAATTTTAAAATGATGTCTTTCCGAATTCGCTTGTACATTTAAGAGGTAAATATTGTCAGGTAATCCATTCAATTCAATGGTGCCGGTACTATTGCCGCTTTGCCACATTTTCCCTGCAATATCATATAATTGATAGGTAAAAATGTTGCTGATGCCACTAATGTTTAGAAAATTGCTCGTAGGATTGGGAAAGCAGTAAGCGTTTGTTTCATCCACAGACATAGTAGACGTAACCACCCCATTCAATATATCCACAACTTGCAAAGCATCGCCTTTCTCATAAAAATCTACCGTGATAAAATTAGGAAATTTATCATGAACTTCCTGACATTCCAATACACGATTGAGGAAGAATGGATTGGAATTGGCGATTTCCGACTGTTCGGGTAAACCCGTTCCAAAAGAAGAATGCGTAATGAAATGATTAAAAATAAACAGGTCGTTCCATGCATTACCGCGATTATAATCACAAACCATTTCGGAAGTATCATGTACCGAATAATGCGTCTCGACAGCATGATGCCACACGTAATGATACCAGTTTTGAGTCGGACTCGCATCATCTACATCCGTAAAGATGACCAAGCGTTCATCGGCGTCAATCATTTCTTGAAGCGTTGCCCAATCACCGTTTTTTGCATATAAAAAATCGCTTAATCCGGCATCTGCAATTGCCTGTTCGATAACATCAGCTGCGACATAACATTCAAGAATAATCGTAACGATTTCATTGGGATTTTCAACAAGAAAATCCTTGATTTCAAGAAGATTATCAACGAACGGGGCTGTTCCCAAAAAATCCAATCCATGATACACGGTCGGCACACCATCTACATC
>JAHDEO010000631.1 GCA_020628725.1 Saprospiraceae bacterium | reverse complement strand
CTTATATTTTTTTTGGTCAAAAGGTGTGGGTATTTTCTTACTTGTTTTCCAGTTATTCTTTGTAATACGTATGCGATTTTCCAACGCACCTACGACACCTTCATTTTCATTGAGCATAAAAATACTATGTGTGCGTGTGGACGAATTAAACGGAGAGGCTATTTTTTGCCAAGTCTTACCAAAGTCTTTAGTGTGATGGATGTTTCCTTCGGAACCGCCCATCCATGCGTGTCCATTATCACCTACAAAGGTGTCGTATATCCATGCATCGTCTCCGAAGTCCAACAAACGCCAAGTTTTACCACCATCGGTAGTTCTGAAATAGCCATTTTTTTTCATACTCCTCTGCGTTGTAGAAATGTATCCGGTAATTATGGCAGTATCGCGATTGAAAAACGAGACTCTATCAAGATTAGGATTGTCGATGTCCCACTTATCTTTTGATTTGAGTTTTCCATAGTGCCAATTGGAGTCTATGTTCTCTGTGTAATAGGTGTTGCCGACAGCAGTGGTAAGCCAAATTTTTTCATCAGGTGATACTGAGATTTCGCTTACTCTTCCCGTAATATCAAGTTTTGCGCGCCTATCTTTTTCTTGACTATATGTAGTTGTGGAAAGGAACAGTATGAAAATGGTAATGTATGTTCTCATTTTGTTGTTGAAAGCTATGTGAGTGAGTTATTTCTTTTGATAGATGCTTTTTTGAGTATTTCTGGTGCTTATTTATAACGTTTTTTAGAATCAACTTATTTTCATTTAATTGTGAGTAAATTCTCACTCAAATATTTCCAAAAATATCTATCTTGCACCTACCATGACTGTTTTAAAATCAAAAATAAATCTCAACGCACAATCAACAAAAGACAATCACGCAGCAATGCTAAAATTTGTCGAAGAATTGGAAAAGCACTCAGAAAAGGGGCGTTTTCAAGGGAAAGACAAACACATCGCACGCGCACGTAAGCGCGGGAAATTGCTTGCGCGTGAACGTATCGAATTGCTGCTCGACCAAGACAGCCCTTTCTTGGAGTTGATGCCATTAGCGGGATTAGAGAATAAAGGTAGCTTTGGCGCGGGCGGTACGAATGTGTCGGGGATTGGTGTAGTATCAGGAAAAATATGTGTGATTAATGCCAATGTTGGCACACGGAAAGGTGGTTCGGTGGATTATGCGACGATGATTAAGGGTTTGCGAATCAGCGATATAGCACTCGAAAATCGCTTGCCTTGCATCAATCTCGTCGAAAGTGGCGGTGCGAATTTGCCTGACCAAGCGCAGATTTTTAATTATGGCGGTAGGTCTTTCAAGGACATTACTCAACGTTCAAAAGAAGGACTGACGACCATTTCTATTGTATTCGGAAATGCAACGGCAGGTGGCGCATACGTGCCGGGTATGTCCGATTTTTCGATATTTCAGAAGGAGTCGGCAAAGGTTTTTCTTGCAGGTCCGCCACTTGTGAAAATGGCAACTAACGAAGTCGCAACCGACGAAGAACTCGGCGGTGCAGAGATGCACAGTCGCGTATCGGGTGTGAGCGATTATCTGGCAGAAGATGAGTATGACGGCATCCGTATTGCGCGGGAAATTATGGAATTTGTGAAGGTGAGTACGCCGCATCTTGTACCGGAAGCACCGATTGCCTCGCCACTTTATAATGCGGAAGAAATCTTATCCGTCGTATCAGCAGATACCAAGACACCTTTCGATATCCGCGAACTCATTATGCGAGTAGTGGACGGCTCTGAATTTTCAGAATTTAAACCTGAATATGGCGGTACGCTGGTGACGGGTTGGGCAAAAATACATGGTTATCCAGTAGGAATTTTGGCGAATAATGGCGTAATTTTCTCTGAATCTGCGAATAAAGGCGCGCAATTTATTCAATTAAGTAATAAAAATGATATTCCGTTAATTTTTATACATAATACGACGGGTTACATGGTGGGCAAAGCATATGAGGAAGGTGGTATCATCAAAAATGGCGCAAAACTCATCAATGCCGTCTCCAATAGTACCGTGCCGCACCTCGCGTTGATGGTCGGTAATTCTTACGGAGCAGGTAATTATGGTATGAATGGTCGCTCGTATAATCCGCGTTTTCTATTTACCTATCCGAATGCGAAAATCGGTGTCATGGGTTCTGAACAACTCGCAGGCGTCATGGAAATCATCCAACGTGCCGCCGCCAAAAAGCAAGGCATCGAATACGACGCAGAACAAGGTGAAATGCTCAAAGCCATGCTTATCGCAGAAGCCGATTCAAAGTCGTCCGCTTGGTACTCGACGTCTCAACTTTGGGATGATGGCGTGATAGACCCGCGTGAGACGCGAAATTATCTGGGCTTTACATTGGCAGTGGTGTATAATCAGCCGATTGAAGGGACTGATGGGTATGGGGTTTGGCGGCATTAGAGGTTGTGATTTGCTACTGGTATCTTCCTTCCTCTTTTAAATGTTGGATTATCTCTTTTGCGTCTTCAACGACCCCGGTATCAAAATGATTTAGGAAAATTTCCTCAAGTATTTCCTTAGCATCTTCATTGGACATATACCAGACCAAATTAATCGATTTGAGTGCCGCAAAATCCATTGGGTTGCCGTCTTTTAATTCGTATTTGACACTGCCGATTTTGCGTACCACTTTTGGAATCAGTTTCGGATTTGTTTTAGAAACTACGTTTAACTCGTCATCGCGATGGATGCAAATATCAGTTAATTGCCACAAAAGGAAGGCTACATAATCTCCTTTAGTGTGAACCGTATAGCCTTCAGTTATAGCATCTGCAATCAGGAAAATTAACTCAAAGTGTTTGTCATTTTCCGTAAAGTCAATTATTAATGCTTGAATTAGAAGTAAGACAAAGTCATACCTTTTTAAGTCTTTTGTCTTAAGAATGTCTTTCAGCGTGTCAAGCAATGCTGCTTGCAATTTCCCATTTTCTGAACTTTCAACAAACCATTCTTGATATTGCTCTAATAGGTTCGTATTCTTTTCTCCGTTTTGATTTATATATTGTTGAAATATTTCTTCAATTTTTTGATGCTTCATTTTCCTTTCATTTTTAAAATAACGAAAAAAAACGCACTTT
>JAHDEO010000630.1 GCA_020628725.1 Saprospiraceae bacterium | reverse complement strand
CAAGCATCCAAAATTGCAATCCGTAACCGGGGCGATATGCCGCCAATAAACCAAGTAACATCTCGCAGCCACCTAACCAACGAATTTCATTAAGCGTATACATCCCGCCTGTGTAAAGTGCCAATCCGTAGAATATCAACATACCCGGTGCGACCATTCCAAAGTGTCCTTTTGTGAGCATAATGAGGCAAAATAAACCACCTACCGCCATCGGTATCGCAGAATTAAACGCCAATCTTCGAGAGGCTTTTGTCCAGATTTTTTTGCCGTTTTTACGAGCTTTTCTGTTGGTAAAATACAAGCCAAACAGCAAAGCGAATAACATGACTAATCCCGCATCTAAAATAAGAAAAGTCAATGGACTCATTCCCCATTTTTCATCCGGAAAATCAATAAGAGCTTGCCTTTCGCTGAATGAAAACGTATCCATTCCGAGATAAGCCATCATCGCAAATGCACCTATCAATGCCACTATTCCTGCCGATATACCTGCCAAACCACTCAAAGATAAAAAGCGTGTAGAACGCTCCATCATCGAGCGAATTTCATTTAGATTGGATAAGTGTTCTTCGTGTCTGCTTGTCATAAGCAATGCTTAAATGGTGAAATGATGAAATGCTACAATGGTTTTAATGAGTGAATTTTTAATGCGACAATGCGATAATGCTGCAATGCGACAATGTTTTTTAATGAATGATTTTTTTCTCATTAAAAAACACTGCAAAACGAAGCAAGTTCACTTTTTAAAAAGTGCTTTGCTGTGCAAAGTACGGTTTTTATGGGATAAAATCCAAATTTCAATGAAAATGTAGTATTGAAGTTGGAATTAATTAATAGGATTGAAATTCAATCCCCAGCTATTTTTTACTGCAAAATATCTAATAATAATAACCAGTGAAATGGATGCAACAATATTTAAGGTATGACCTTCATTCAAATATTCGGCAAGCAAATACATGACACCTCCGACCAAACAAGCACTCGCATAAATTTCCTTTCTAAATATCAAGGGAACTTCATTGGAGAGTACATCTCTAATAACGCCGCCAAAGGTAGCTGATACGACTCCCATCAATACGGCTATGGCAGGTGAAAGCCCAATTGACAATGTTTTTTGTAAACCTAATATCGTAAATAATCCAATGCCAATCGTATCAAATAAAAATAAACTTCTACGCAGTCGCAAGATATATTTTTTGGCAAAATAACATAAAGGCAAAGCCGCTACAATGATGATGAGATAATTCAAATCATTCATCCAACCGACAGGCGTACTGCCGATAAGCACATCTCGCAAGGTACCACCGCCCACTGCCGTCACAAAACCGAGTACCAAAGCTCCAACTACATCAAATTTTTTCTCGACTGCCGCCAGCACACCACTAATGGCGAAAACAAGCGTACCTATCATGTCGAGTGCGTAAATCCAATTCATAGTTTGAACACCAAATTCACAAGATTAAAATTAAAAAAGCTATCGTCATTCCAAACTTGATTTGGAATCTTTTAGACGCAAGAGAGTGATGTATAACTGAAGCTACTGTCCGGCATCGTGCCAAGACGTAACAGATTCCAAATCAAGTTTGGAATGACAGTTGCTTTTTAAAATTTGTTATTTGACACGATTAAGTCCCGCTTTAGCTTTTTGATGTAATCCGTTGCGATACTCATCAGGATAGAGGGAGAGACATTTTTGATAGAAGAGGCGAGCTTGGGCAGGTTTGCCTTGAGCTTCGTGGATATTACCCATTTTCAATGCCGCGTTGCAGGCAAAATACCATGATTCATCGCCGCCTTCGTGGATAGTATTTTGATAAAAACGAATGGCTTCATCAAAGCTATTCATTTTGTGGTGAATACGTCCTAAGCGATACGATAGCTCTACGCGCTGGCGTTTGGTGTCAAAATCCTGCGCCGTTTTATCTTCCAAAACAGTTAGGGCTTTTTCATAATATCCACCATCAAATAATAATCTTGCTTTGATGAGGTCATGGTGTGGAAGTGGTCCTTGAGTGGCTTCGATATGGGCTTTGGCATCGTCTTCGATGATAGATTTACCTTTTGTACGGCAATGTAACATTTGCGTCTGATAACCCTTTATCGAACCAAATAACAACTCATACCAACCCAATTTTTGATAGGCATCTTTGATGTAATTTTGTCCTTTGAAATTATCGACATATTTCTGCAAATATACATTCGCATCAGTATCCAAGCGGTACAATTTGGCTATGCCGAGCATATAATCCAGATAATCAAATCTGTGATATTGCCATCCGCGTGGCGCATTTTCCAATAAACGAATCGCTTCATCATTATGCCCTGTATGCATAGCGATATTCGCAAAAATGAAAGTCGCTAAGGGGTTGTTTTCCACATCAATATTTGCCTCATGTACCAATTGCCACGACTCAGAATCGTTGTTGCCGACATGCATCATCAGCAAGGCATACATCACAACTGTTTCTGTACCAAATAAAAAACTCGGTTGGGACTCTGCATAGGCAATGACTTCCTTTAGTTCGTTTGTTCCTTGCTCCAATGTGCCTTCCATTCCGACCATTTTCATCACCCATTTATAATTGTCGGGCATCGTGCCGATGATAGCGTGGAGCAAGCCAAGTGTTTTTTTGTTTGCCATAAAATCGGGGTATTTTTGAGCATTTTCTTCAAGGAGTTTGTAGGCACGGCGCACCTCGCGGGCAGCCGTTATATTCTCTTCAAATTTGAGTCGTGCCAATGCCCAGTGGAGCGTAATTTCTGCCTGAGTATAAAGGTAATACGGTGAGTTGGAATTGCCGGAACGAATGCGTTTCAGACGACGTTCTTTATTGGCTTCGAGGCGGTCAAATTCTTCTTTATCTTCATTGATAAAAATCGTAAAGAAATCAATGTAATCCTCAATCAGAAGTGGGAGCAAATTATTGGGATTATTGCTTTTTTCGTAGACGAGTTGTTCGCGGGCTTCATCAAGGCGAAGGCTGAGACTGAGTTGGTAAGCACTTTCTACATTAGGACTAAATTCAAAAATACCTTCAGCACGTAATGCAAAGACATTTATCAGAAAAAAGCCTATAAAAGCAATCGCAAAAGCGCA
>JAHDEO010000629.1 GCA_020628725.1 Saprospiraceae bacterium | reverse complement strand
CAGGGTTTCAACCCTGCGGATATGGAACGAATATTTTTTCAAAATCAATAAACCCACAGCTTTTGTGATATTTTATTTCAGGTATTCCGTTTTAATCTCAGAATAATCAGGAATTTTGCGTCCGTGCCATTTCTCTATGACAGTACCATCTTTAAGTAATAGCACACCCGGATTCGAGCGAATAATAGTTTTCAATAGAATATCATCCGCCGTGTAAAACGGATAAGCTGCCTGTAATTCGTGACGGAAAGCATCTACATCAGCAGGGTCCGCGATTTGTGTTACACCGAAGGTGCGAATACCGTCTTTTTCAGCTGCATTGGCGACTTCATTGACCTCCTTGAAATAATCACGACTCGCTTTATCCATGCTGTATGAAACGACCATAAATTGATAGCCCGGTGCTGCTACAACTTCATCCGACACATCCATACCTTCTTCATTGCTGAATTCAAAATCCTTCAACTTCGAGTCGCTTCCTTTTTTGATAACGACCTCTCGCGTGAGTGCTTTATCTTGTTTCCACGGACCGGTTTTGTCCCATAAGTGTGGATAGTCCGCAATTTCTGACGCTTTGATTTCTGATACTTCTCCTGTCTCTGAATTATTGTAGGAATAATAACGTTCGATGATGTCTATATCTTCACGAACTGTTGCTTCTGCTTCCGGCAAATTCACACCTTTTGCAAACGGACGAAAATCCGCCATCGGTAAATTCCATTTACTATTACTCAAACAGAAAATCGTTGTTACTGCAATTGTACCGTAAAAAAGGATATTTCTAATCATCGAACTATCAAAAACTTGTGTGAGTTTTTTCCAATTCGCTAAAAATAATAATGCTGTTGGTAACAGGATTAAATCTTTGAAAAACGAAGTCTTTGGTTTGAGTTTCAGGAAATCACCGAAGCAACCACAGTCGGTTACTTTCATATTGGATTCTACGTAGGGTCCCCATTTGCCGAATTGGAAGAATGTAGCATCCGGCGGCACGTAGCCCGTCAAAAAGGTGAAGCCTGTCAAGAAAGTGAAAAACACCAAAACTATAAGGTAAGTCCAAGCCGTGAATTTGCGTTTCAAACCAAATATCAAAGCGACACCCAGCAGCAATTCCAAGACCAGCATTATCAGCGCAAATGCAAATACAAATTTTGCCAAAAACGGAAAAATCGCGCCCAATACAGGTCCAAAAGCACTTTCAAATTCGGCAAAATACTGCTCCATTTTATACGCCGTACCGTAAGGGTCAACCGCCTTTACAATACCCGAAAAAATAAAAAACGCACCTGCAAATTGCTGTAAAAACAACATCAGCCAACTCCCCTCCCGCTTTTTCAAAATAACGCCAAACAGTACGGTCAATGCCAATCCTGCAATGGCACAAATCAGAAATATCTTCTGTATCGTCATGATATTTAGTCGATAGTTGATAGTCCGTAGTCGATAGTTTTATTCGATTATTGACCATCAATAAAGTAATTCAATGAAATTAAGCTGCAAAAATACACAAATCACTTGTCATTTCCGCAATAGTGGCAAAGATAAATAACATAGATGGAACATTCAACTAAAAAATTAGTTAAAGTTTCGTTATCGTAAAATTTCCTATCTTCACCCCATGCTAATTTCGACCAAAACCACGCTTAATTGCAGAGGCAGATTGCTTGACCTCTCCTCTCCTATCGTCATGGGTATTTTGAATGTAACGCCGGATTCATTTTATGATGGTGGCAGGTATGATGATATGTCTGCGATATTAAATCGTGCCGAAAAAATGCTGGAAGAGGGTGCGACGATTATTGATATTGGTGGCATGTCCTCACGTCCGGGCGCGAAAGAAGTGCCTGTTAATGAAGAACTTAAACGAAGCATCCCGGTAGTAAAGGCGATACGTGAGCGATTTCCCGAATGTTTCATTTCGATTGATACGGTGTGGGCAGAAGTCGCACGTCAGGCAGTAGATGCAGGCGCGGACATGGTCAACGATATTTCAAGTGGCAGTATGGACGACGCACTAATTCCAGCAATTGGACAACTTGGCGTTCCATACATCCTCATGCATATGCAAGGTAAGCCGCAGACGATGCAAAACAATCCACAATACGATAATGTCATTACCGATATTCTTGATTTTTTTATCCACAAAACAAATGAATTGCGGGAAAATGGTATTCAAGATATAGTGATTGACCCCGGTTTTGGTTTCGGAAAAACTGTGGAACACAACTACACTATTCTCCGCAATATGAGCGACTTTCAAATATTGGATTTACCGATTTTAGCGGGACTTTCCCGCAAATCTATGATTTATAAAGTCCTCGAAACAACGCCCGATAAGGCATTGAATGGAACAACTGCGCTACATATGACTGCCCTTCAAAATGGTGCAAAAATCCTGCGTGTACATGATGTGCGTGAGGCGGTGGAGGTGGTGAAGTTGTATCGGTGGACGGTAGATGGTGGACGGTAGACGGTTATATTTCGTATTCCATCATTTCTCGAATTACGTTGGGCAAATCCTTCTCGCCGGCAGTCGTCACATTCACTAAATTAAAGCCTGATTTGCCCGAAAGCGTCGTCCAACGCCAATCCAACTCATTGATAGTTTTCGTTTCGCCATTATCGAACCACCAAGCTGTGTGGAGTGTATCTGCACCCTTCATTAATGTGGCTTGATACAATTCAATTTCATCAATATTTATCTTTTTTATTTTGGTAAATTCATAACCACTCCCCTGCCAACAGATGCGCGGGTCATGACTGCCTTGAAAGGCTTTGACGGCGGGTTTGATGTAGATGAGTGCATCATCATCTTCAAACTTCAACATGCCGTTTTCGGTGATTGTTTTTTTATAATTTGGAATAGAAATATCCGCGAATGTCACATCATTTGGTGCGTGTTCCTGACGAAATTGCCAACCTGTAAGCACAAGTAAAATCGGCAGAAGATAAACGATATATTTTTTCATGGTAAATTCTTTCACTTAGAACGTGTTTAAAAATTTAATTTGGATTTATTGTAAGATTTTTAAACTCAACCGAATTTCTGGCGGTCTTATTGATTTTAGCCAAACGAATACAAAAAGCCGTTAAGAATTTTATACT